>NZ_JAMBPS010000081.1:0-23528 GCF_024206515.1 Paraburkholderia sp. CNPSo 3281
GGCCTTCGTCGCGATGGCGTTCAAGCCATTTGTAGCCGGTCTGGCGGCTGATGTTGAAACGCCGGCACAGCTCACTGAAGGGCAGGCTCTGTGCGGCTGCCAGACTGACGAATTCCTGTCTGAGGCTCATGGTGTCTTTTACATTCCAGGGCATGGATGGATTCGGGCGTTGGGTTGCCCAAAAGTGTCAACCATGTCCCCATACACCTGTCAATCATGTCTCCGGTCTGTACACCGCTGCAAAGAAAGGAGGTGCCGCCCCGCACAGGGGCAACGCTGGCATACCGACACGATCACAAGTAAGCAAGTAACCCACCCGCCTATGCGCGCGCTTGCGCCAATCCTCGCGAGCGCTCCCAGCGCAGCGCGCCGAGAAACACCAGTGCGCCCGCAAACAGCACCCACAGCATGGCGTCGTGGCCCGCGTGCTCCATCAGTGCGCCGGTGACGATCGGACCGCCGAAGCTCGCCGCGCTCCACGCAGCGCTCACGAGCGCGCTGGCGGAAACGAGCGCGACGCCCTCGAAACGCTCGCCGCACGCAACGATAGCAAGCGTATAAATGGAGCCCGCCGCCGCGCCCAGCACGAAGAGGAGCGGCCAGCGCAGCCAGGGCGTCTCGACGACGAAGGGCAAAAGCGGTAGCAGCACCGCGACAATCACACCCATGAGCGCATGCACGCGCTCGCGGCCGAGCCGGTCGGCGAGCCAGCCGATGGGGAATTGCATGGTCGTGTCGCCGAGCAGCACGACCGAGGCGAACAGCACGGCGACCTCCGTGTTGACGCCGTGACCCATCGCGAAGAGCGGCAACAGCGACAGCGCGAGCGTATCGAACAGCGCGAAAAAGCCGGTGGCGACGATGAGCGCAGGCATCTTCGGCATCACGTGACGCCAGCTTCCGTGCGGCTCGTGCATGTCGGTGTGCTGCGGACTCGTGCGGATCGCCGCGAGCATCGGCAACGCGATGAGAAAGAGCGCGCCGCAGATTGCGAAGCGCCACGCCGTATAGCCCGCGATCTGGCTCACGAGCACCGGGCCCGACATCTGGAACAGCGTGAACGTGGTCGCGTAGATGCCCACCACGCGGCCGCGGTTCGAATCGTCGGCGAGTTCGTTGACCCAGGCTTCGCCGATCGTGAAGAGCAGCATGAGCGCCGCGCCGCAGAGCATGCGCAGGAGCGCCCAGAGCCATAGATTGGCGCTTGCCTGCATTAGCGCAGTCGCGACGGCCACGGTCAGCACCGAGCCGACGATCACCTGGCGCGAGCCGAAGCGTGTGGAGATCCATGCCGTGAACGGCACGACGGCGAGGCCCCCCAGCGCCTGGGCGGCAGTGAGCAGGCCGACGATGGCGGTGCCGTAGCCGGCGTCGGTAAGGGCGACGGCAGTGAGCGGAAGCGTCGCGCCGGAGCCCAGGCCGACCACGGCCACGCTCAGGATCAGCGCGAGAAAGTCACGGGTGAGGACGGTTTTCACCGTCACGCGCAGGAAGTCGGCGCGGAAATCGCCACGCGGCGGCGCGCGCGCCGCTCGATTTGCGCCGAAACCAGCGTGAGCGCGAGCGCCGCGAAAGCGGTGGCCACGCCCACCCACGGCAGCGCCGTGAGCGGTGCGCCCGCGCTGATCGCCACGCCCCCAATCCACGCGCCGCCCGCATTGCCGAGATTGAACGCGCCCTGATTGAGCGTGGAGGCGAGGTTGGGCGCATCGCTCGCGCGGTCGACGATCAGGATCTGCAACGGCGGCACGATCGCGAACGCGAGAATGCCCCACACGAAGATCGTCGCCATGGCCGCGATCGGGTCGTGCATCGTCAGCGAAAACACGGCGAGCACCACAGCGATCATGGCGAGGAACGTGAGCAGCGAGCGCATGAGCTTCCAGTCGGCGAGCTTGCCGCCCAGCGTGCTGCCTACCGTGAGCCCAAGGCCGAACAGCAGCAGCACGAACGTGACTTCGTGCGGCGAGAAACCGGTCACGTCCTCGAGAATCGGCGTGATGTAGGTGAACACCGCGAAGAGGCTGGCCGAGGCCAACACGCTCATGCCGAGCACCATGAGCACCTGCGGGTTCTTCAGCACGCCGAACTCATGCACGAGGCTCGCCTTCTGCATTTCGATCTTCGCGGGCAGGTACACCTGCAGCGCCGCCGCCGCGAGGATGCCGATGGCCGTCACGGCCCAGAACGTCGTGCGCCAGCCGGCGATCTGGCCGAGCGCCGTGCCGAGCGGCACGCCCAGTACGTTCGCGAGCGTCAAGCCCGTGAACATCAGCGCGATGGCCTGGGCGCGGCGGTTCGGCGCCACGAGTCCGGCCGCGACCACCGAGCCGATGCCGAAGAACGCGCCGTGGCAGAACGCGGTGACGATGCGCGCGGCCATCAGGATCGAGTAGTTCGGGGCGAGCGCACACAACAGGTTGCCGACGATGAAGATGCCGATCAGGCGCATGAGCGCCTGCTTGCGCGGCACATTGGCAATGGCGACGGCGACGATGGGCGCGCCGATCGTCACGCCGAGCGCATAGGCCGAGACGAGCATGCCCGCCGCCGGGATCGAGACGCTCAGGTCGCGCGCGACGTCGGGCAGCAGGCCCATGATGACGAATTCGGTGGTACCGATACCAAAGGCGGCTACGGCAAGGGCGAGAAGAGGCAAGGGCATGGCGTGTGTTCGGCGCAGGACAGCGGCGGGCGGTAGTGGGCTACGCGCGAAGCCGTCTTATTTAAGTCAACGCGGAATTGTACTGAAACCGGACACAACGCATACGGCACGCATTTTCAATGCTGTTGGGAAAACAACAGCTTTTCTCGCCGGCCCCTGTTCACCGTTCCTTCATTTTTCTTGACGATTTCTACAGGTTACGTGCATGGCGCAACGCGCTCGCGGGCAGCACGATACCCACACGATCCAACGAGCGAAACCGTCCGCCATCCGGCCCGCCCGCCGGCGGGCGCCGCCCTCGCGTCGTCCGTCCCGCGCATGACGGAAACGAATATGCGCAACCCTCCTGGAGCGATGACATGAAGACGATGACCACAGTACGCATCGCGGTGGCCGCAGCGGCCGTCCTATTCGCAGGTAGCGCGCTGGCGCAGTCGCAAAGCGACGACCAGACACGGGCCAGCACGCCGCCGGTTGCGCAGGACGTGGGCGGCGCACCGATGTCGACAGGCGCTTCGGGCGCGCCGATGGCGCTCACGCACGCGCAGGTCTATCAGGACCTGGTGCGCTCCGAGCAATCGGGCCAGCAGAAGGCGCTGAGCGAAGGGCTCTATCACGGTAACTGAGTCGACAAGACAGACCCACGTATCAGGACGGCGACGCGACGCGCTCTCGCGACCTGCGCCAGGCGCTCAGCGTGTCGGGCCGCCGCCAATATGTTTTTCGATGAGCCGCATGCGCCCCGTTGGACGCCAGGGCGCGAACCATGGATTGGTGCGCAACTCGCATAGCCGCGAACTGCGCTCGGCCAGCGCCGTTTCGAGCCAGCGGAACATCTCGTCTGGCTGCGCGAGGCGCGCGTAGGCCTCGGCGATGAGCAGCGGCGACGTGTACCGGGCCCGGCGCCGCGCGAGCAGGTCCCCCAGATACCAGCGCAGCACCGCGTCATACCCGCCCGTTTCCCAGCGAGCGCGAATGGTGGTCGCGCGCGCTTGCTGGTTGCAGCGTTCGAGCGCTTCCACGGTGGCATCCACCGCCTGCGCGTACAGCTTTTTCACTTCGAACGCGGTAGCGAGCAACTGATAGACGAGCGGCGGATGGTCCATGTGCCCCGGCGCGAGATACTCGCTGACGACTTCCGCATGCCTGCCCGACATCACCATGCCGAACGCGCGCGACCCCTGGAACGCCAGCGGATCGATGCGTTCGGCGCGCTCCATCGCGGCGTCGCCTTCGGCGCGGCGTCCCGCCGCCACCAGCATGCGCGCATAGAGCCGATGCGCTTCCGGGTAACTCGGGTTGCGCCGTAGTGCAGCCTTGAAGCCGGCCTCGGCCTGGTCCCAGTCCCAGTCGTAAAAGTAACGCACGGCCGCGAGCGCGTGATGCGCCTCGGGTAGGTCCGGGTCGAGTTCGAGCGCGCTTTCGGCAAGCGAGCGCGCGACCGGCCAGCCATCGTCGGGCGCGACGAAGCCATGCACCACTGTCGATCCGTAGTAGTTCGAAAGGCCCGTGTAGCCGAGCGCATAGCTCGGGTCGTGTTCGAGCGCGGCCTCGAAGTAGGTGCGGCTGCGCACGAAGTCTTCGCCGTCGATGCCGTGATGCGCGCAAAAGCCCGCTTCGAAATGCACGCGGCGATACCAGAAGAAACGCCCGCGCACATACGCGTCGTGCGCGGCGGGATCGACGGGCAGGCGCCGCTCGAGGCGCGTGCGCTGCTGCTCGGAAAGCGTCGAGGCCAGGTTCTCGGCGAGCGCCGCGACCGCTTCCTTGAGGATGTCGAGCGCGCCTTGCGTGGCGCTTTCGTGCGCGCGGCTCCAGATCTGCGCTTCGTCGGCGCAGCGGATCAGACGCGTGAGGATGCGGGTTTGCTGCCCCGCGCGCGTCAGCGAGCCTTCGAGCACGTAGTCGAGCTTCAACTCGCGCGCGATCTCCCCGATGCTCTTTTGCGTCGCGCGGTAACGCGCTGCCGTGGTGCGCGCGATCGTGAGCAGGCGCTCCGGGTTGAGCGCGCCGAGCGTGACCGAGATCTCGTCGGCGAGCGCGCTGCACAGGCAGTCCTGGCTCGCGTCGCCTGTGTGGTTGGTGAACGGCAGCACCAGCATGCGGACGGCGGGCGGCGCGTGCTCGCTCTCGCGCAACGCGTGCGGGTCGCGCGCGGCAGCCGACGCACCGTGAACCTCGGACGACTCGGGCAGGATGCCGTCGAACCGGTAGCCTTTGCCCTTCACGGTGATGAGGTGACGCGGATTGGCGGGGTCGTCGGCGAGCGCGATGCGGATCTTGCGGATCGCCGTGTTCAGGCCGTTGTCGGTGTCGCGAAAGGGGCTGCCGGCCCACAGCCGGTCGACGATGTCCGCGCGCGATATCAGCTCGCCGTGGCGCGAGGCAAGCAGGATCAGAAGATCCATGGGCAACCGCTCCAGCCGGACCTCCGCACCTTCTCGGCGCAACTGGTACCGCTCGACGTCGAGTTCGAAGTCCGCGAAGCGGATGATTCGATCCGTCGGCATGAGGTCTCTCCCGTGATGCGGCATCAGGGAAGGGGGGGCGCCTGGGCGGTTCGTCTGAAGATTGCCGTTAGACGCAGGCGTACTCAGCGTCATGACACATGGCGGCAGGGACAGGGGTGGGGGCAGCGGCGCGGATCAGTTTCAATGTAGCGGGTCGCGCGTGCGCCTTCAAGCGTCAAGCGCCGCGCACGGTGGCCATCGACACTTCAATCGACTGTCGCGAGGTTCGCGTGCGATTTTCGTTTAGCTGACTACGGTTCGCGTGGATCGAGCGGTTCACCATGACGGCCCGCGCCGGCCGCGAAGCGCGCCGCGAGCGCGAGCCCTTCGTCGAGCACCGCGCGATAGCCGAGCGCGCCTTCGCGGCGCAGCGCCTCGGCAGTGTCGGGCAGCATGCTGTGTTCGAGCGCCGAGCGGCGGTCCGCGAGCAGCGCCGCTTGCGGTAGCGCCGCGAGTTGCGCGGCAAGTTTCTCGGCGGCCTGACGCGCGCCGCCTTTTGCGACCACGCGATTGGCGAGGCCGAATGCGAGGGCTTCCTGCGCATCGACGGCGCGCCCCGTGAGGATCAGATCGAGTGCGCGCGACAGGCCGATCAGGCGCGGCAGGCGCACCGTGCCGCCGTCGATGAGCGGCACGCCCACGCGGCGGCAGAACACGCCGAGCACGGCGTCTTCTTCGACCACGCGCAAGTCGCACAACAGTGCAAGTTCGAGCCCGCCCGCCACGGCATAGCCAGAAATCGCCGCGATCACGGGCTTGCTGAGCGACATGCGCGTGGGGCCGAGCGGGCCTAGGCCGCTGCCGTTGGCGTGAATTTCATTGCGGCGTTCGGGGTCGGCTAGCGCGTTGAGGTCCGCGCCCGCGCAGAAGGTGCCGCCCGCGCCGTACAGCACGCCCGCGAGCCACGCGGGGTTTTCTTCGAAGCGCGTAAAGGCGGCAGCGAGTGCGTTCGCCACGGGCCTGTCGATGGCGTTGCGCTGCGCCGGGCGGTCGAGCACGAGAATTGCTACACGCTCTTGAGTTTCGATACGGACATGCTCGCCGAAGGTTTCGATCGTCATGTGTCAGTCCTCGATGCGCCCCGCATTCGTCATAAAAATTTAACGGCTCATCCGTAGCTTAGGCCGGTTTAATTTCCTGAACTACGTTTTCCCCACCGCACGCATGCAATCGACGTCCATGTCCAGCATCACCTCCGTTTCGGATTCCTCGCCGTATCCCGCTTGTGGACCCTTGTGGACTGTCCCGTTGCCCGACCACGACGCGTATGACCATGTGCGCTTCAAGCGCGTCTTCACGACTGACGGCACGCGCCACGTCGTCGTGATCGTCGATCTGCACAGGCTGCTTCTCTGCGCCGACCGCGACGACACCGACTATGTGCTCAAGCCCGTCGACGACTGGCATAGCGGCAAAATACGCGGCATTCGCGAGTTTCTCGATCCGGACAACGAGCGCGTGCCGCAGATGCCCTATGTGACGATCAGCAAACGCCGCGTGGCGGGGCTGGCCGGATGGTTCGGACTCGCGCACGAGGGCGTGGTGGCGTTTCGCAATGGCCAGCATCGCGCGCGCTACCTCGCGTGGGCGGGGGCATTGTGGCTACCCGTGGAAGTGCACGAGCGCGAAGCGGCATTGCTGCGCGAGCTGTGCGGCGCGGGCGACGTGGGCGTGCTGCTTCCGGTCGACGGCAGCTCGCCCCGGCTCTGATGCGCCATCGCGCGCGAACGGCATGTTCGCTAACGGCGCGCTCGCTTGTCGGCATGTTCTCAAACCATCGGGCACACACGCTACGCGCGCCCGATGTGTGCTCACGCCACGCTCAGCGGCCGGCTGGGTGCGCCAGTGGCACTCGCCGGCATGGGCGATGCATGACGCGCGTGCTCGAAATGCTCGACCGTGTAGTCGACGAAGCGGCGCGTCTTTGCCGGCAGATACTGGCGGCTCGGATAGACGATGGACATGCGCGCGTCGGGATCGTCGATGTCGTAGTCGGGCAGGAGCCGGCGCAAGGTGCCCGCGGTGAAGTCGTCTGCGACGAGCGGCGCGGGCACGATCGCGACACCCATGCCGGCCAGCGCGGCGAGCCGTACCATCAGCATGTTGTTGACTGCGTAGCCGGGCTGCAGCGTGACCTGCTGGGCACGCTCGCCGGGCTTCGCGAACTGCCACGTCGCGCTGCGCTCCTCGGGAGGCAGCGCGACCGCCGCGCACTGCGCGAGCTGCTCGGGCGTGTGCGGCTCGCCGTGCTCGGCGAGCCACTCGGGAGCCGCGCAGGGGACGAACGTCGTGGTGCCGAGCGCGCGCTCCACGCACTCGCCGTTGCGTGCGGGCGTAGCGCCGACGATGCCCACGTCGAAGCCGTCTTCCATGACATCCACGGGCCGTTCGGCGAGCGTGAGGCGCACGTTCACGCGCGGATACAGACGCCGGTAACCGTCGATGAGCGGCGTGAGCGTGGCGAGCGAGAGCGCGCCCGCGGCGACCACGCGCAGCGTGCCGCTCGGCTCGTTTTCCGTGTGCGCCAGTGAGCGCTCCAGATGATCGAGTTCCTCCAGCACGCAACGACAGCCTTCGAGGTAGCGCTGGCCTGCGTCGGTAAGCGCGAGATTGCGCGTGGTGCGATTGATCAGGCGTGTATTCAGGTGTGCCTCGAGCATCGCGACGGAGCGCGTGACGAGCGCGTTGGAGACGTCGAGCTGCTGCGCGGCGCGACGAAAGCTCTCGGTTTCCGCAACCCTGACGAAGACGCGCATGGCGTGTATCTGGTTCATGTGTAGCCTCGTATGCTCGATGCATGGACCGGTTGAGGGGCACCGCAACTGCTGGCGAAGTTGAGGGACGAAGCGGTGTGTCGCGTTGTTCTGGTCAATGTGCTTCGAATGGACGACTGCGATCGACGATTGCGGGAATCTAACAAAAATAATATTGACAGTCGGTGAGAATTACAATATCTATCTCAACACACGGCAGTATTTCTTGCTTGTAAAAGATCCAATACGCAATCGGCATGTATTGAGTGAGGAGTGCGTTGTGCGTTTTTGTCACTATCAATATATTGTGCATTGCGGATAACGTGTTTGCGTAATTCGCACAAGTCGCCGATATCTGTCAGAACTGCCAGATTCATGGCGGATCCACCTTTGCCTGCGGCCGATTGTGAGGCATTGCGGTCTGTGAATTCCTCGTAATTGACAAGCCGGCATTAAGCGTGCATTGATTCTTTTGCTGCGTGAAGGAATGATTGCGCATGGAGAAAATAACGACCGGCATTAGCATTGCATGTTATTTAATGTGCATTGCCGCTCGTTGTTTGAGCATCCTTTCGGGCTAACTAAAACGTAAATCGGCAGACCAGACATGATCGTCGAATTGCTGAAGTCGCAACCCGAGATTGCCCTGTTCGTGAGCCTCGCGCTCGGTTATCTGATTGGTTCGATCCGCTTCGGGCCGATCTCCCTCGGGGGCGTGTGCGGCACGCTGATCGTCGCGCTCGTGCTCGGGCAAACCGGCGCGCGCATCTCGCCGGACCTCAAGAACATTGCCTTCGCACTCTTCATCTTTGCGCTCGGCTTCACGGGCGGTCCGCAGTTCTTCGCGAACGTCGGGCGCGGCTGGCGCTACGGACTTCTCTCGATCGTCGAGATCGTCTCGGTCATGGCGCTCATCATGATCGCGGTCGTCGTGATGAAGCTCGATGCGGGCACGGCGGCGGGCCTGCTCGCGGGCGCGGCGACCGAATCGGCCGTGATCGGCACGGCTTCCGAGGCGATCACGCGGCTCGGCCTGACCGACGCCCAGGTGAGCACGCTGCAGGCGCATATCGTCACCGCGTACAGCGTGAGCTACCTCTTTGGCCTCATCACCATCGTGCTCTTCACGAGTCAGATCGCCCCGCTGATCCTGCGCGTGAACCTGCGCGAAGAGGCCGCGCGCCTGTATCGCAAGCTCGGCGGCGACGGCGCGCTCGACGAAGGGCAACGGCTCGCGCTTGCGCCGCTCGAAGGTCGCGCGTTCAACGTGGGCCCCGCGGCCGGCGTCGCAGTCGCCGCCTTCGAGGCGCGCTTTGGCAACAACGTCACGATCGAGTACGTGCTGCGCGATGGGCGCCAGCTAGACGCCAACGCGCAGTCCATACTGCAGCCGGGCGACATCGTGCTGATCGCCGGGCGTCGCGAAGCCGTGATCGAAGCGGCAAGCAGTCTGGGCGAAGAGATGCCGGGCGAGGGCTTGTTCAAGCTGCTCGCCAAACGCGTGGACGTGATGGTCACGCAGCGCGACGTCAACGGCCTCACGCTCGCGCAAATGCGCGAACGCGCCGCGCCGGAAGCAGGCCGCGGCATCTACGTGGGCGCGATCACGCGGCTCGACACCACAGTGCCCGCCTTGCCCGCCATGGTCGTGCATCGCGGCGACGTGCTGACGCTGGTCGGCACGCCCAGCGACGTCGCGCGCGGCGCGAAGCGTCTTGGCTACGTGATCCAGCAGACGCAGAAGACCGACTTCGTCTATCTGGGCCTCGGCGTGCTGGTCGGCATGATGATCGGGCGTTTCGGCGTGAACGTGGGCGGCGTCACGCTGGTGCTCGGCACAGGCGGCGGGTGCCTGCTTTCGGGTCTGTTTTTCGGCTGGTTGCGTTCGCATTTCCCCGTGGTGGGCTCGCTGCCCTCGGCCGCCGCGCAGGTGCTCAAGGACTTTGGTCTTGCCACCTTCATCGCGGCCGTCGGGCTCTCTGCCGGCCCCGACGCCATCAAGCTCGTGCGCGAGTACGGTCTCGCGCTGCCGCTCGCCGGCATTCTGATGGTGCTGATTCCCGGGCTCCTTTCACTCTGGATCGGGCACATGTTCCTCAAGCTCGAAGCGCCGATGCTGCTCGGCGCGATTGCAGGCCAGCAGTGCAGCACGCCGGCGATCAGTGCGCTCGTCGGCGTAGCCGGCAACTCGACTCCGGTGATCGGCTACACGATCACCTACGCGCTGTCGAACATCCTCTTGCCGCTCATGGGTCCCGTGGTGGTGGGGCTCGCGGCGAAGTTTGGTTGACGAGTTTTGGCTGGCGTTTTCGGCTCGATTTGACCGGCGGTGTTCCATTGCCGGCCGTCCCCAGCAGCAACGGGGGTTCTTTCCCAAAGCGAGGACACGATGGAATGGCTACATGACATCTTTCACAAATCCCCGGAAATCGCGCTATTTCTCTCCCTGGCCGTTGGCTACTGGATCGGCCAGATCAACTTCGGCAAGTTCCAGCTAGGCGGCGTGGGCGGCTCGCTGCTCGCGGCCGTCGTCGTGAGCCAGGTGGGCGTGACCGTCGACAACGGCGTGAAGTCGGTGATGTTCGCCGTCTTCATCTATGCCGTGGGCTACGACTCCGGCCCGGGCTTCTTCAACTCGCTCAACCGCAAGACGCTGCGCGAAATCGCCATGGCGGTATTCATGGCGTTGGCGGGTCTCGCCACCGTGCTGATTTGCGCGAAGCTCTTTCACCTCAACAAGGGCCTGGCCGCCGGTCTCGCGGCGGGCGGCATGACGCAGTCGGCCATCATCGGCACGGCCGGCGACGCGATCGCGCGCCTGGGGCTGCCGCCCGACCAGGTGAAGGCCATGCAGGCCGACGTCGCGATCGGCTACGCCGTCACGTATGTGTTCGGCTCGCTCGGCGCGATCATCGTCTGCGTGAACATCCTGCCGAAGTTCATGGGCCGCAGCCTCAAGGACGCCTCCGCGGACGCCGAGCGCGAAATGTCGGGTGGCAACGCCGCCGCGGGGCCGGGCCAGATCACGGCGCTGCCCGAGTTGTTCGGGCGCGTGTTCCGTGTCGAGAACGCCGCGGGCAAGACCGTCAAGCAGATCGAGCTGGCCGAGAGCGACCTGGTGGCGGTCGAGAAGATTCGCCGCGCCGGCAAGATGTTCGACGCCACCCCCGACTTCGTGCTGAGCCGGGACGATGTCGTGCTGGTGGTGGGCCGCCGCGAGCAAATGGTCGAAGTGGGCGCGCTGATCGGGCCGGAAGTGCCGGACTCGGGCGGCATGAGCCTCGTGATGCAAACGCGCCAGCTCGTGTTCACGAAGAAGGGCATGAACCACACGACGATTGCCGAAGTGCGCAAGAACGTGGACCGCGATCTGCGTCATGGCGTGTACATCGAGAAGATCGAGCGTGTGGGCCAGCCCGTGCCGCTCCTGCTTGAGACGAAGCTCGAGCACGGCGACGTGGTGACGATCTATGGCACGGCCACCGACACGAAGCGCGCCGTGCAGGCCGCCGGCTATGAACTCGCGTACAGCAACAAGACCGACTTCATCTACATGGGCGTGGGCCTCGTGCTCGGCTTGCTGGTGGGCTTGATCGTGGTGAACGTGGCCGGCATTCCGCTCACGCTCGGATCCGGCGGCGGCTGTCTGCTCGCGGGCCTCGTGTTCGGCTGGATGCGCGGCAAGCACCCCATGTACGGCGTGATGCCGCCCGCGGCTTCGCAACTGCTCAAGGACTTCGGGCTTGCGGCGTTCGTCGCGGTGGTGGGGCTGAACTCGGGCCTGCAGGCCGTCGTGACCGTCAAGCAGAGCGGCCTCACCATTTTCCTGCTCGGCGTCGTGGTGACGATCGTGCCGCTCATTCTCACGATGCTGTTTGGCCGCTACGTGCTCAAGTACAACAACGCGGCCATTCTGGCGGGCGCGCTGTCCGGCTCGCGCAGCGCAAACCCGGCCTTCGGCGGCATTCTCGACAAGGCGGAGAGCGCGGTGCCCACCGTGCCTTTCGCCATTACCTACGCGATCGCGAACGTGTTGCTCACGCTGCTTGGGCCGCTCGTGGTCGGTCTCGCATGACATGAACCCAATGTGTGCTGCGCAAGGAAGCAAACGGCGCGCGGCACGCGCAACGTCTTCCAATGGAGAACACCATGGCAACGAAAGCGAAGGGTAACGGCGCGAAAGAAAAGTCGGGTCTCGATGCACTGAGCCCGTTCGAACTGAAGGACGAACTCATCAAGGCGGCCGGCGGCGGTGCGACCGCGCGCCCGGCCAATCTCGCGATGCTCAACGCGGGCCGCGGCAACCCCAACTTCCTCGCCACGATTCCGCGTCACGGCTTCTGGCAACTCGGCCTGTTCGCCATGCGCGAGTCGGAGCGCTCGTTTGCCTACATGCCCGAGGGTGTGGGCGGCTTCCCGCAGCGCGACGGCATCGTCGAGCGCTTCGACCTCTTCGTGCGCGAGAGCAAGGGGCAGCCCGGTATCAAATTCCTCGCGGGCGCGGTGTCGTATGTGCGCGACCAGTTGGGGCTTTCGGCGGGCGACTTCCTCTATGAGATGTGCGAAGGCATTCTCGCCTGCAATTACCCGGTGCCGGACCGCATGCTCAAGCTTTCGGAGATCATCGTCGGGCAGTACCTGCGCCGCGAGATGGTCGGCAAGCATCCGTTCGTCGGCGAGTTCGACGTGTTCGCCGTGGAAGGCGGCACGGCGGCCATGACGTACATCTTCAACACGATGCGCGAGAACTTCCTCATCAAGGCAGGCGACACCATCGCGCTGGGCATGCCGATTTTCACGCCGTACATCGAGATTCCGGAACTCAACGACTACCAACTCAACGTGGTGCACCTGAACGCCACGGTGGAAAACAACTGGCAGTACTCGAAGAAGGAGCTAGACAAGCTGCGCGACCCGAAGGTCAAGGCGTTCTTCCTCGTGAACCCGAGCAACCCGCCTTCGGTGAAGATCGACGACGCGAGCCTCGAATACATCGCCGAGATCGTGAAGGAGCGTCCGGATCTCATCATCCTGACCGACGACGTGTACGGCACCTTCGCCGACAACTTCGTCTCGCTCTTCGCGCTCGCGCCGAAGAACACGATTCTCGTGTACTCCTATTCGAAGTACTTCGGCGCGACGGGCTGGCGTCTGGGTGCGATCGCCACGCATCGCGACAACGTGCTCGACCACACGCTCGCGAAGCTGCCGAAGGACGAGAAGAAGGAACTGCACAAGCGCTACGAGTCGATCACGACTCAGCCGGACAAGCTCAAGTTCATCGACCGTCTGGTGGCCGACAGCCGTACGGTCGCGCTGAACCACACTGCCGGTCTTTCCACGCCGCAGCAGGTGCAGATGGTGCTGTTCTCGCTGTTCTCGCTCATGGACACGCCCGACGCGTACAAGAACGCGCTCAAGCGCCTCATTCGCAACCGCAAGCGCGCGCTCTTCGAGGAAATGGGCGTGCCCTACGGCGAGGGCGATCCGAACCAGGTCGACTACTACACGATCCTCGACATGGAATACATGGGCGAGAAGCGCTTCGGGCGCGAATTCGTCGACTGGCTGCTCAAGCAGGTCAAGCCGAACGAACTGCTGTTCCGTCTCGCGGAAGAGGCGCGCGTCGTGCTGCTGCCGGGCAAGGGCTTCGGCACGCCGCATCCGTCGGGCCGCGTGTCGCTCGCAAATCTCAACGAGTCGGACTATCGCAAGATCGGCCGCGCGGTGCGCAAGCTCACCGAGGAATATGTGCAGCGTTATAACGAGGCCACGGGCAAGAAGCTCGATCCGACTGCGGTGAAGAAGTAAGCCGAGGCGGCGCGCAGCCGCCGCGAGTTTCAGTTCGTCTGAAGTCCGGGCCGCATCCGGCGTGGTTTGCCGGGTGCGGTTTTTTATTCGGCTTGTTGCCCGGCGGGCGTGCTGGCGCCGCTTGCGTGTTGTGCACCCTGCGCGGCGTGCGCACGCACGCTCTTGCGATGAAGCGAAACCGAAAGCGCCACGGCGGAGGCCGCCGCGATGGCGGCGAAGAGGAACACCGACCCATACCCAAACAGATTCGCCACATAGCCGGCAAGCGGGCCGGTAATGCCCAGCGAGAGGTCGAGGAACACGGAGTAGGCCGAGAGCGCGGCGCCGCGGCTGGCGGGCGGTACGAGCCCGACCGCCTCGACGCCGAGCGCCGGGAACACGAGCGCGAAGCCGAAGCCGGTGAGCGCCGCGCCCGCGAGCGCGACTTGCGGCGTGGGCGCGAGCCACAGCAGCAAGAGGCCCGCGCATTCGCACGAGAACGAGACGATGGCGACGCGAAAGCCCCCGAAGCGCTTGATGGTGTTGGCGAACAACAGGCGCGCGCCGATGAACATCAGACCGAACACCGTGAGCGTGAACGCGGCGTTGGGCCAATGGCGCGCGGCGTAGAACAGCGTGATGAAGGTTGCGATGGAGCCGAAGCCCGCCGAGCCGAGCGCGAGGCCGATGCCGTGCGGCAGCACGCGCGTGAACACACTGCGGTACGACATGCGCTCGCCGTGCACGATCGGCACCGGCGCGATGGGGCGCGCGAGCCAGAAGCCCAGCGCGGCCATCGCGATGACCGAAATGCCGAGGATCCAGTAGCCGAGGGCATGCGCCATCACGACGCCCAGCGGCGCGCCGATCGCGAGTGCGCCATAGGTGGCGATGCCGTTCCACGAGATCACCTTCGCGTTGTGCGCGGTGCCCACGCGGCCGATGCCCCAGAGGATCGCGCCGGTGCCGCACAGGCTTTCGCCGCAGCCGAGCATCAGGCGGCTCACCACCAGCAGCGCGAGCGAGAGGCCGGCCCAGTGATCGACGAGCGTGCCGAGCAGCAGCAGTACGCCACTCGCGCCGCAGATCGTCAGGCCGATCGTCACGGTTTTCTTGGGGCCGAGCGTATCCGCCGAGCGGCCGGCGAGCGCGCGTGAGCACAGCGTGGCGACGTACTGCACGCTGATCGCGGCGCCCGCGACCACGGTGCTGAAACCGAGGTCGTTGTGCACGTAGCCCGGCAACACGGCGAGCGGAATGCCGATCGTCAGGTAGCAGAGGAAGGTGAAAAAGACGACCGGAATGATCTGCAGGGTCGTCGACGCGGCTTTGCGCGGGGGCGCCAAATCAGCGGACATGGGGAAAATGCGGATGGAAAACGGCGGGAAAGGCGTGATTGTCCCATGGAACCGGTTTTTATGCAGAAACCGAAAAGCCGTTCCGGCCGGCGGAACACGCGTTTTCTGAGCTGATTATGGCCTTTTGCGTCCGAGAGCCGGCCTGCGAAGATTCAGTCACATTGCGCGACGTTGGCCGAGATATTGGCATCTGAACTGGCAATTAGTCAGTCGAATATGTCCGATATTCGCAAATCTGCTGCGAAATCGCGCAATCGAGACGCTTCAACATAAGCACAGGCGCACCGCAGCACGCCGATTTATCGATCCAACGATATATTCCCCATGGTCCTCTAGCTATGGGTTGCCAATATTGGCAGTGGTAGTTTTCGAACCGTCCACTCGAGCGGCACACGCCTTTTGCGAGCCGCAGCCAACGACGAGCCAGAAACCATGAGCCAGCCGATCCGCTTTTACCACCGCAACGCGATTCGCGAAGTCAGCGACGCGGGCGTCACCCGCACCGTCCTCCAGTACCTGCGCGAAGACGCGCGCTGCACTGGCACCAAGGAAGGCTGCGCCGAAGGCGACTGCGGCGCCTGCACGGTCGTGGTGGGCGAGCGCAACGAGGCGGGCGGCATGAGCTTCAAGGCCGTCAACGCCTGCATCCAGTTCCTGCCGACGCTCGACGGCAAGGCGCTCTTCACCGTCGAAGACCTGCGCCAGCCCGACGGCTCACTGCACCCCGTACAGCAGGCCATGGTCGACTGCCACGGCTCGCAGTGCGGTTTTTGCACGCCGGGCTTCGTGATGTCGATGTGGGCGCTCTACGAGAAGCATGGCCACGAGCACGCGGGGCAGTCCAATCACGCCTGTGCCGCCAAGGGCGCGTGCAGCGTGCCTTCGCGCGACGAGATCGCCAATGCGCTCACGGGCAACCTGTGCCGCTGCACGGGATACCGGCCGATCCTCGACGCCGCCGAGCAGATGTTCCAGGCCGACGCGCCGAAGCAGCCCATCGACGTGAAGGCGCTCGCCCAGACGCTCGCCACGCTCGAACGCATGGACACCTTCCACTACGAGAGCCGCGGACAGCAATACGACGCGCCGCGCACCGTCGACGCGCTCGCCGCGATCAAGGCCGCGCGCCCCAACACGCGCATTCTCGCGGGCAGCACCGACATCGGCCTGTGGGTCACGAAGCAAATGCGCGAACTTGGCGACATCGTCTACGTGGGCCAGGTCGATGCGATGCGCCGCGTCGACGTGAGCGATGCGTGGATCGAGATCGGCGCGGGCGTGAGCGTCGAGCGCGGTTATGCGGAACTCGCGAAGCACTACCCGGAACTCGAAGAGATGTGGCAGCGCTTCGCCTCGCTGCCCATCCGCAACGCGGGCACGATCGGCGGCAACGTCGCGAACGGCTCGCCCATCGGCGACTCGATGCCGGGGCTCATCGCGCTTGGCGCGCGCGTAGTGCTGCGCGGGGGCGACACCGAGCGCGAAATGCCGCTCGAAGACCTCTACCTCGCCTACCAGAAGAAGGACATGGCCGAGCACGAGTTCGTGCTCGCGCTCAAGGTGCCCACGCGCACCGGCGCGCGCGCGAACCTGCGTTTTCGCACCTACAAGGTCTCGAAGCGCTTCGACTCGGACATCTCAGCCGTGTGCGCCGCCTTCGCCTATATCGCCGATGGCGACGTGATCCGCGAGCCGCGCATTGCCTTCGGCGGCATGGCCGCGACGCCGAAGCGCGCGAGCCACGCGGAAGGCCTGCTCACCGATGCGCAATGGCACGAAGCCACGGCCCAGGCCGCGATGATCGCGCTCGGCAAGGACTATGCGCCGCTGTCCGACATGCGCGCGACGAGCGACTACCGGCTCGAAGCCGCGAAGAACACGCTGTACCGCTTCTGGCTCGAAACGCGTCCGCATAACCCGCTTGCGCCGCGAGCGCTCAATGTACGCAACGTAGCCGCAGAAATCGCTTGAGACACTCAGGAATCGGAAGAGACATACGGAGAACGAAACAATGAACCAGCAAGCCGAACCGTTCCTGGACGAACTCAAGGCACGCGAGCCCTTCGCGCAAGTCCATGTATCGCGCCCGCACGAATCCGCGCATCTGCACGTGAGCGGGCGCGCCACCTATACCGACGACATTCCGGTCGTGGCGGGCACGCTGCACGCCGCGCTCGGGCTTTCGCAGAAGCCGCACGCCCGCATCGTTTCCATGAACCTCGCGAAAGTGCGCGCGACGCCTGGCGTCGTGGCGGTGCTCACGGCCGAGGACATTCCCGGCGTGAACGACTGCGGCCCGATCATCCACGACGATCCGGTGCTCGCCGATGGCGTCGTGCAGTACGTGGGCCAGCCCATGTTCATCGTCGTGGCGACGTCCCACGACACGGCGCGCCTCGCCGCCCGGCGCGCCGAGGTGCAGTACGAAGAGCTGCCCGCCGTGCTCACGGCGCAGCAGGCGCGCGCCGCGCAGCAGTCGGTGCTGCCGCCGATGAAGCTTGCGCGCGGCGAGGCATCCACGCGCGCGGCGCGCGCCGCGCATCGGCATGAAGGCGAGATGCTGCTGGGCGGCCAGGAGCAGTTCTACCTCGAAGGCCAGATTGCCTACGCGGTGCCGAAGGACGACGACGGCATGCACGTGTGGTGCTCCACGCAGCACCCGAGCGAAATGCAGCACCTCGTCGCGCATGTGCTGGGCGTCGCCTCGCACAACGTGCTCGTGGAGTGCCGCCGCATGGGCGGCGGCTTCGGCGGCAAGGAATCACAGTCGGGCCTCTTTGCCTGCTGCGCCGCGCTCGCCGCCTGGAAGCTCCTGTGCCCAGTGAAGCTGCGCCCCGACCGCGACGACGACATGATGGTCACGGGCAAGCGTCACGATTTCCACTACACGTACGAAGTGGGCTACGACGACCAGGGCACGATCGAAGGCGTGTCGGTCGACATGACCTCGCGCTGCGGCTTTTCCGCGGACCTTTCCGGCCCGGTGATGACGCGCGCGGTTTGCCACTTCGACAACGCCTACTGGCTGTCCGACGTGTCGATCGCCGGTTTCTGCGGCAAGACCAACACGCAGTCGAACACGGCGTTTCGCGGCTTCGGCGGCCCGCAGGGCGCGTTCGCGATCGAATACATCATGGACGACGTGGCGCGCACGCTCGGCCTCGATTCGCTCGACGTGCGCCGCCGCAATCTCTACGGCAAGACGCAGAACAACGAGACGCCCTATGGCCAGGTCGTGGAGGACAACGTCATTCACGAGCTGATCGACGAGCTGGTGGAAACGAGCGGTTATCGCGCGCGGCGCGCCGCGATTCGCGAATTCAACGCGAACAACGACGTGCTCAAGAAGGGCATCGCGCTCACCCCGGTCAAGTTCGGCATCGCGTTCAACGTCACGCACTTCAACCAGGCGGGCGCGCTCGTTCACATCTACACCGACGGCTCGGTGCTCGTGAACCACGGCGGCACCGAAATGGGCCAGGGACTGAACACGAAGGTCGCGCAGGTCGTGGCGCATGAGCTGGGCATCGAGTTCGGCCGTGTGCGCGTGACCGCCACGGACACGAGCAAGGTCGCGAACACCTCCGCCACGGCGGCATCGACTGGCACCGACCTGAACGGCAAGGCGGCCCAGGACGCCGCACGCCAGCTGCGCATGCGCCTCGCCGCGCTGGCGGCGACCACGTACGGCAAGGGTGAAATCAGCGCCGCCGACGTGGGCTTCGCCAACGAGTCCGTGATCGTGGGCGAGACGATCGTGCCGTTCGAGACGCTGGTGTCGAAGGCCTATCTTGCGCGCGTCCAGCTCTGGTCCGATGGTTTCTACACCACGCCCAAGCTGTACTGGGATCAGGCCACGCTGCGCGGACGGCCGTTCTACTACTACTCGTATGGCGCGGCGGTATCGGAAGTCGTGATCGACACGCTCACGGGCGAAATGCGTGTGCTGCGCGCCGATGCGCTGCACGACGTGGGCGCGTCGCTGAATCCGGCGCTCGACGTGGGCCAGGTGGAGGGCGGTTTCATCCAGGGCATGGGCTGGCTCACCACGGAAGAGCTGTGGTGGAAGCCGGACGGCAAGCTCATGACGCACGCGCCGTCCACCTACAAGATTCCGACCGTGAACGACACGCCGGCCGAATTCAACGTGCGGCTCTTCAAGAACCGCAACGCAGAAGACAGCATCCACCGCTCGAAGGCCGTGGGCGAGCCGCCGTTGTTGCTGCCGTTCTCGGTGTTCTTCGCGATTCGCGACGCCGTGGCGAGCGTGGCCGACTACCGCTTCAATCCGCCGATGAATGCGCCGGCCACCGCCGAGGAAATCCTCAAGGGCGTGCGCGCGGTGCGGACGATGGCGCGCGAGGGGGCTGCGAAATGAATCGCGATCCTGAACATTGCGTGCGCGTCGATGCGCATCTGGACAAAGCCGGGCGCGTGATCATCGGCCGCCGCAGCACGCCGGTGCCGCACTACGGGCCGATGCACATCGTCCTGTTCGGCGCCGGCCACGTGGGCCACGCGCTCGTCACGCTGCTCGGCATGCTGCCGTGTGTCGTGCAGTGGGTGGACGAGCGCGACGAACTGTTCCCCGACGAAGTGCCCGCCAACGTGCAGATCGAGGCGACGGACACGCCGGCGGCCATCGTCGACGAAGCGCCGGCGGGCGCTTACTTCCTCGTGATGACGCACAATCACGCGCTCGACTTCGAGCTGACCGAGCGCATCATGCGGCGGCGCGATTTCGCGTGGTTCGGCCTCATCGGCTCGAAAACGAAGCGCGTGAAGTTCGAGCGGCGGCTCATGGAGCGCGGGGTGGAAGCGCAGCGCCTGGACGAGATGACGTGCCCGATCGGCGTGACGGGGATCGTCGACAAGGCGCCTTCGTCGATCGCGGTGGCGGTCGCCGCGCAACTCATGCAGATGCGGGTGGCGCAGCGCCCGGCGGTGGTGAGAACGGTCGCGCTCGAGCGGGCCTGATTCCACGAGCCTCGCAAGCGAGACGGGCGCCTCGATGACGAGGGCGCCCGTTTGCGTTGGTTCAGGCCGCTTCGAGCGGCGGCGTGGGCGTCGCTTCGCTGGCCGCGTTCGCGGCCTTCTTCGCCCCGGCGCGCTTCGTGTCGCGCTCAGTGGTCAACGCTCCCGACACCGCTTCGATCAACCCGCGCAGCCATCCCACATCGCTTGGCCGGTCCGGCTGCGGATGCCACATCTGGTAGCAGTGAATGCGCGGAAACGCGAACGGCGTCTCGACGACGGCGATGGGCATGAGCCCCGCGTAATGCTGCGCGAAGCGCCGTGTCGTCGTGAAGATCAGATCCGATTGCAGCAAGACCTGCGGCACGAGCCCGAAGTAGGGCAGCGTCGCGACGATGCGGCGCTCGGCCTTCGCCTTCGCAAACCCCAGATCGATTGCGCTCGCATGCGAGCCCGTATAGGGCGTGGGCGCGAGATGGGGCGCGGCGAGATACGCCTCGCGCGTGAGTTCGCGGCGCGCGAGCGGATGGTCCGCGCGCATCATGCAGACGACCTTGTCGGAGAAGAGGTCGCTGCGCGCGAAACGCGCCTCGGGCTTCGGCCAGTTGCCGATCACGATGTCGAGCTCGCCCGAGTCCAGCGCGCCGTGATGGTCGAGCGTGGGCGAGAGCGAGAGGATTTCCAGCCGTGCCGCCGGCGCCGTCTCGCGAAAGCGCGCGATCAGCGTCGGCATGAAGAAGTCGTTGAGGTAGTCGGGGGCGGCGAGGCGGAACGTGCGCTTCGAGCGCTCCGGGTCGAAGTCGCCGTGCGGCGTGGCGACGAACTCCACGTCGCGCAGCACGCGCTGTGCGTGCTGCAATAGCGACTCGCCATACTCGGTCGGCACCATGCCTGCCTTGCCGCGCACGAGGATCGGATCGCCCAGGATCTCGCGCAGCCGGCGCAATGCCGTGCTGATGGCGGGCTGGGTCTGGTTCAGGCGCAGCGCGGCCTGCGTGACGCTGCGCTCGACCAGCAGCGTGCGCAGCACGCGCACCAGCCAGATGTCGAGGGTGAGGGCGTTATCGTCGTCCATGGGGTGTGGCGGGCAAGGGCGCGTGCGCGCAGACGCACATCGTTGCGCGCACGGATTCACCCGTAACCATATGCCTGCTCGCGCGCCACCGCCATAGGGCGCGCGGCATGACCGGCATCAGAAGGACGCGCTTTGGATGGTTCCGCGGCGCGTTGCCCGTCACTCGGTAACCGGCTTCGCGAGCCCCGAGGGCAGCGTGCTGATGCGCTTGACCTCGCGCGAGTCGAGCCAGTTCGGGCTGCGCGCGCAGTAGAGCACCATCGGCAAGGCGTCCTCGCCCCAGAAGAGCTGCTTGTTCATCCAGAAGGTCGGCACGCCGAACACGCCCATTGCGATTGCGTCGTTGGTGTTGCGGCGTAACTGCGCGCGCACGGCTTCTTCCTCGATCAGCGACTCGGCGTGTGGAATGCCCACGCGCTCGCAAAGCTGCTCGAAGCCCTCGTCGCTCGACGGGTCGCGCCCCTCGCGCCAGATGAAGCGGAAAATCTCGCGCACGCACGCGAAGTCGCCGCCCGCCGCGATGGCGAGCAGCATCGGCCTGACCGAGTCGAACGGGTGCGCGGGCGGCATCTTGAACGGAATGCCGAGCTGCTCGGCGCGAAAGAGCGCGTGCCGGTACGTGAAGACGCGCTTGGCCGGGACCGCGGAACCGAACGGCTGGCCCCAGTGCCGGTATAGCTCGGAAAGCAGCACGGGCGTCGGCACGAAGTTGAAGCCGGGCCACTTGTCATGCTGTTCCAGCAACAGATACGAAAACGGCGACACGAAGTCGTAGAACCAGGCCGGCTGGCTGGCGTCGATGCCGTCGATCATGCTGTTCCTCCGCTCTGTGGCGATATCCGGGCCATTGCTTGCATGGCCTATTGTTCGGTTCAAAATGCGTGCAGCGGCGCTAATGCGTGCGCTCGCCTGTTTCATTGCCGCCGCTTTCGTTTGCATGGCTCGCCTCTGTCCCCGCTGTGCCTGCGTCGTTGCCCCCGCCTTGCGGCGCCTCTGCCGCTTCGGCGCTTTGCGCTGTCTGCTCGTCTTCAGCGGCAACGCCTGCGTCCGGCGCTTCGCGCGTGCCGGAGAGGCGCGCGCGCACGAAGCCGATATGCTCGCGCAGCACGTAGAACTGTTCCGCATAGGCAAGCGGCATTTTCATGCCGTTCACCGACTCCTCGATCTTGTCGAGCTGGCGGATCAGCGCGCGGCGCTCGGTGGACGAGTTGTCGGCCATCGCGGCGCGCTCGAGTGCGATGAGCGAGCCGTACCAGCGGTAGATGCGCGATTTTACCCGCCAGGCGTAGAGCGAAGGCACGATCCGCATGCCCGGAATCAGCACGACGATGATCGGCACGAGCAGCACCACGAGCCGGTCGGCGAGGCTCGCTACCCAGAAGGGCAGCACGCGGTAGAGGAAGCTCTTGCCCGACTTGTAGTAGCGCGCGGCGTCGGCGCTGATCGGGAAGTCCTGGGCGCGCGGCGCGGGGAATTCGCCGGCGCGCTGCAGCAGTGTGGAGCGGCCGTGCACTTCCTTGGCCGCTTCGATCAGGAGGTCGGAGAGCGCGGGATGCAGCGAGTCGCGCGCGACCAGCTCGGCCGTGGGCGCAATGAAGTGCAGGGGAGCTGCCGGCAGGTTGCGGCCGAAGTCGAACGCGCCCATCGGGATCGTGATGGCCGTGAGGTACGGAAAGCGCCGCGCGTAGGCGTCGGCCTGGACGAAGTCGAAGAAGCGCACGCCCGGCATGCGCATGAGGCGTCCCATGACGGGCGGCTGCGCGGAGTCGCCCGCGAGAATGGCGACGTCGATCTTGCCTGCCACGAGTTCGCGCGCGGCGTCGTCGCCGGAAAGCGGCAGGAGCCTGGTCGGGCCGCCGGGCTCGATGCCGTTCGCCTTGAGCAGGTTGAGCGCAAGCTCGCGCGTGCCGCTGCCCTCGGCGCCGATGGCGATGCGCTGGCCTTCGAACTGCGAGAGGCGCGTGGCGACGGGGCCGTGATAGAACACCACGAGCGGCACGTAAGCCACGCTGCCGAGCGAGACGAGGCCGCCTGGCACCCTGCTCGCGAGGCCGTCCTGCACGAATGCGACGTCGACGTTCGACTTCGGGTCGGCGAGACGCTGCAGGTTCTGCGCCGAGCCCTCCGATTCGAGCACGTTCAGCGTGATGTTGTTGCGCGCGAGGATGGCCTTGTACTTTTCCGCGGCGTTCCAGAAGGTGCTGCCCTTGGGCCCGGCACTCATGGTGAGCGTGCTGGGCGGCGCAGGCTGGATAAGGCGCACCGCGAGCCAGATGGCCGCCGCGCTCACGAGCAGGATGGGACCGAACGTGACGGCCAGGTCGCGCCACGAGATCGCCACGAAACGCGCGACGAGACGGGGGGGAGGTTTGCGGCCGGTACGGGACTTCATCGGGGTGGGGC
>NZ_JAMBPS010000082.1:0-23278 GCF_024206515.1 Paraburkholderia sp. CNPSo 3281
CCCCCACCACCGGCTCCCACGACGACGACCATCCCGATCCCACCCGCTACCGCACGATCTGGCTCTCCGATATCCATCTCGGCACGGGCGGCTGTCAGGCGTCGTATCTGCTCGATTTTCTGCGCCACAACGAGTCGGAGTATCTGTACCTCGTGGGCGACATCATCGACGGCTGGCAGTTGAAGAAGGGCTGGTACTGGCCCCAGGCGCACAACGACGTCGTGCAAAAGGTGCTGCGCAAGGCGCGCAAGGGCACTCAGGTCGTCTACATCCCGGGCAACCACGACGAGAGCGCGCGCCAGTTCTGCAATCTCGCATTCGGCGACATCCACGTGCGCGAGGAAGCCTTCCACACGACGCTCACCGGCAAACGCCTGTGGGTCGTGCACGGCGATCTCTTCGACGGCGTGATCCAGCACGCCAAGTGGCTCGCCTACCTCGGCGACTCGGCCTACACGCTGATCCTCCTGCTCAACCGCTGGTTCAACCGCGTGCGCGCGAAGCTCGGCTTCCAGTACTGGTCGCTCTCGCAGTACCTCAAGCATCAGGTCAAGAACGCGGTGAACTTCATCTCCTCGTTCGAGCGCGTAATGACCGACGAAGCACGCCGCCGCGGCTGTGACGGCGTGGTCTGCGGCCACATCCACAAGGCCGAAATTCGCGACATCGACGGCATCCTGTACTGCAACGACGGCGACTGGGTGGAGAGCCTGTCCGCGCTCGTCGAGACGTTCGAGGGCGAGTTACGCATCGTCTACTGGACCGTGAAGCGCGCGCCGGAAGCACAGGTCTCGACACGCAAGGCGCGTGTGAGCGCCGCCTGAGTGTCGACTGATTCCGCCAAGCAGCAGCAGCCATAACCGCACTACCGAACGACAAGAGGGCCGACGACCGATGAAAGTAATGATCGTGACCGATGCATGGGAGCCGCAGGTCAACGGCGTGGTTCGAACGCTGAAGAACACGACGCGCGAACTCATCGCGCTCGGGCATCAGGTCGAGCTGCTCACGCCGCTGGAGTTCCGCACGATACCGTGCCCCACCTACCCGGAAATCAAGCTCTCGCTGTTTCCGAAGCGGCATCTGAAGGAACGCATCCGCGCATTCGGGCCCGATGCGATCCACATCGCGACCGAAGGCCCGCTCGGACTCGCCGCGCGCCGCTACGCAATCGACCACGACCTGCCCTTCACGACCGCTTATCACACGCGCTTTCCCGAATACGTGCAGGCGCGCTTCGGCGTTCCGCTCGCGGCGACCTACCGCTTTCTGCGCTGGTTCCACAAGCCCTCGCTCGCGGTGATGGCGCCCACGCCCATCGTGAAGACCGACCTCGAGAAGTTCGGCTTCACGAACGTCGTGCTGTGGACGCGCGGCGTGGACCTCGACATCTTCCGGCCGATGGAATCGAAAGTGCTCAACACGGCGCGCCCCATCTTCCTGTATGTGGGCCGCGTGGCCGTGGAGAAGAACGTCGAGGCGTTTCTCAAGCTCGATCTGCCCGGCTCGAAATGGGTGTGCGGCGAAGGCCCGGCGCTCGCCGAGTTGAAGTCGCGCTATCCCCAGGCGAATTACCTGGGTGTCCTGAGCCAGCCCGAACTCGCGAAGGTCTACGCTGCCGCCGACGTATTCGTGTTCCCGAGCCGCACCGACACCTTCGGTCTCGTGCTGCTCGAAGCGCTCGCATGCGGCACGCCGGTGGCCGCCTACCCGGTGACGGGTCCAATCGACGTGCTGGGCACGGGCGGGGCGGGCTCGATGAACGAAGACCTGCGCGAAGCGTGCCTCGAAGCGTTGAAGATCGACCGCGCCGAGGCGCGCGCCTGGGCCGAGCGCTTCTCGTGGCACGCGGCCTCCGAGCAATTCGCGGCGCATCTCAAGCCGCGCTCGCGCGCGACGATGGAGCCTTCCAGCGCCGCAGTCTGAGCGCGTGGCCGGCTATGGTGCGCGCTTCGATAGTCCGCGAGCGCGCCGGGGACACGGACGGCCCCGGCGCAACCGCCTCCCACGCGTGCGATACTGGGGTACTACCTGGCACCACCATGACGCCACGTCCTCCGTTACCGCCGCATAGCGCCCAGGGCGCACGCAGTCCCAATCCGCCAGCCAGCCAGCGTGCCGGCGGCTCTACGCGCGCCGCACGCGCCGCCGAAGTGCTCGATCCGCGCGCGCCCGCTTCCGCCGCTGCCGCACCTGGCGTTGCGCCGCCAGCCGCATCCGCAGCTGCGAGCGAGCCCGCCAAGCCCACTGCGCCCACCGCACCCGCTACGCCGCGCGCTGCCGCCGCGGAGCCGCCCGAGCCGCCGCATCTGCATGAACCGCTCGGCCCCGACGATCCGCTCGCCCCGTTGCCCTTCAACCCCTACAAGGGCAACCGCGGCATCACCCGTGCATGGAAGGCGCTCAAGTACTCGATCAAGGGCTTTCGCGCCGCCATCCGCGAGGAAAGCGCGTTTCGCCAGGAGCTCACGCTCTCGGCCATCCTCGTGCCGATCGGCGTGCTCATCCCGGTCGAGCCCGTCGAGCGCGTGCTGCTGCTCGGCTCGGTCATCCTCGTACTGATCGTCGAGCTGCTCAATTCGAGCATCGAAAACGCGGTGGACCGCATCGGCCTCGAGCGCAACGAGCTCTCGGGCCGCGCCAAGGACCTGGGCAGCGCGGCCGTGACGCTCGCCTTGCTGCTTTGCGTCCTGACCTGGGGGCTGATCCTCGTACCCCGTTTCGGGCCGCTGCTGCTGCACGGAATCGGCGTACTCTAGCGCCACACGCCCCCGTACCGCGGGGGCCACGCCTCTCTCCCCAACTCCTGACAGACGCAAGCTGTCGGTGCGCGCGGGCCGTCGGTTTATAATCAAACGACAGTCTTATAACGACCAACCGCGTCCGGGCCGCGCGCACCGCAATATACAAGCGGGCGCCTGTGCCCGGCACTGCATTTTCAGGGCCGGACGACATGGATGCCAAACCTCCCCGCCGTACACGCGAACGGATTCTCGAGCTGTCGCTGAAGCTGTTCAACGAGATCGGCGAGCCGAACGTCACTACGACGACCATCGCCGAGGAAATGGAGATCAGTCCAGGCAACCTGTACTACCACTTCCGCAACAAAGACGACATCATCAACAGCATCTTCAGCCAGTTCGAGCAGGAGATCGAAAAGCGTCTGCGCTTTCCCGAGGACCATCGCGCCACCATCGACGAGATGTGGGCGTACCTGCAGTACATGGTCGACTTCACGTGGCGCTACCGCTTTCTCTATCGCGACCTGAACGACCTGCTCGCGCGCAACCGCACGCTGGAGATGCACTTCAAGCAGATCATCAGCCACAAGGTGCACTTCGCGAAGCAGTTCTGCGAGCAGCTCATGGAAGACGGCGACATGGTCGCCACGCCGGCCGAAATCGACGTGATCTCGACCAATATCGGCGTGATCGCCACCTACTGGCTCTCCTACCAGTTCGTGATGAATCCGCGCAAGTACAACGACCAGGAAGCGATTCGCGACGAGCTGCACCAGGTGAGCGTGCAGATCGTCTCGCTGATGGCGCCGTATCTGCGTGGCCGCGCGCGCGAGCTGTTCGACGATCTCGTCTCGGGCAAGCTCGCCAAGCGCGAGTTCTACGACTACCTGCCGCCGCGCGAAGGCGCGGGCGCCGCCAAGGACAACCGGGAATAAAGGCCAAAGCCGAATGAAAGCAGTCTGCGTGTATTGCGGCTCCTCACCTGGAGTCAACCCGATTTATACCGAAGCCGCACAGGCATTCGGCCGCGCGCTCGTCGCCGCGAACCTCGCGCTCGTCTATGGCGGCGGCAAGGTCGGCCTGATGGGCGTGATCGCCGACACCGTGATGGCGGGCGGCGGCCGCGCCATCGGCGTGATCCCCGAGCTGCTGGTGGACAAGGAAGTGGGCCACGTGGGCCTCACCGAGCTGCACGTCGTGCCCGACATGCACCAGCGCAAGAAGATGATGGCCGACCTCTCCGACGCCTTCGTCGCGATGCCGGGCGGCGCGGGCACGCTCGAAGAGCTGTTCGAGGTCTATACGTGGGCGCAGCTCGGCTATCACCACAAGCCAGTGGGCGTGCTGAACATCGGCGGCTTCTACGATCCGCTCATGGCGCTGCTCGATCACACGGTGCGCGAAGGCTTCATGCGCCAGACCTACCTCGACATGCTGCAGACCGACAGCGACCCGGTTGCGCTGATCGCGAGGCTCAAGCGCTATCACGCGCCCGCGAAGGACAAGTGGGCGGACTTGCGCGAGAACGTTTGATCCCGCCCGCTTAGCGCTGTTCGCCCGACAAACCGAAGTCACCACGCGCAGTCACTACGATGGGTACATCGCGATGAGCAAGGTTGTCCTGATCACCGGCGCAAGCCGCGGCATCGGCCGCGCGACGGCGCGTCTGCTTGGCGCAAACGGCTGGACCGTGGGCGTCAACTATCTGCACAACGAACCGGCCGCCGACGAAACCGCCGCCGAAGTGGGCCGCGCAGGCGGCCACGCGCGCGTGCTGCGCGGCGACGTCGCGAGCGAGGCAGACGTCGTCGCGATGTTCGACGCGCTCGAATCGGCTTATGGCCGCATCGATGCGCTCGTGAACAACGCGGGCATCGTGGCGCCCGGCAGCCAGGTCGCCGACATGAGCGCCGAGCGTCTGAAGCGCATGTTCGACGTGAACGTGTACGGCGCGTTTCTGTGCGCACGCGAAGCGGCGCGACGCATGTCGAAGGATCGCGGCGGCGACGGCGGCTCGATCGTCAATGTGTCTTCGGCTGCCGCGCGGCTCGGCTCGCCCAACGAATACGTGGACTATGCGTCGTCGAAAGGCGCGGTCGACACGATGACGATCGGGCTCGCCAAAGAACTCGGCCCGCAGGGCGTGCGCGTGAACGCGGTGCGCCCGGGCCTCATCGACACCGAAATCCACGCGAGCGGCGGCCGCCCCGATCGCGCGGCCGTGCTCGGCGCGCAAACGCCGCTCGGCCGGCCCGGCAGCGCCGACGAAGTCGCGCAAACGATCGTGTGGTTGCTGAGCGACGCCGCCTCGTATGTCACAGGCGCCCTGCTCGACGTGAGCGGCGGACGCTGAACTCGCGCGCGGGATTCGGCTAGAACGACGAACCCCGCTCGCGCAAAAACGCGGCCTCTTCGTCGGTGGAAATGCGGCCCAGTTGCGCGTTGCGATGCGGGAAGCGCCCGAAGCGCTCGATGATCTTCGCGTGGCGCACCGCATAATCGTAGTAGCCCTTCCCCTCAGGATCCTTCGCCAGCTCGCCGAACAGACGCAGCGATTCGCGCTGCGCTTCGGCGCCTTCGGCGTGTTCGAACGGCAGATACGCGAAGGAGCGGTGCTGCAGCGTGGGCAAGCGCAGATCCGCGCCGCTCGCCACCATCATGCGCGCGATGCCGAGCGCCTTGTCGTCCGCGGAGAATGCGTGCCGCGTGCCGCGATGGCAGTTGCGCGAGAACTGGTCGAGCACGATCAGAAGCGCGAGCGCGCCTTCGGGCGTCTCGCACCATGCGTCGAGTTCGCCCGCACACGCGGCGTCGAGCAGCGCGCCGAAGCGTTCGCGCAGCCTGGCGTCGAACGCGGCGTTCTTGCGGAACCACATCTTGCGCTCGCGGCCGAATTCCTCCGAGCCCGGCGCGCCGAACCAGAAGTCGAGCACCTCGCGCGCACGCGCGTCGAGATTCATTCCGCCAGTTCCAGCACGAGACGCCGCGTGCGCGCGCTCTTCTTCTCGAGCTTCGCCACCCGCAGCGCGCCGATCTCCTGCGTGTTGCGCACGTGCGTGCCGCCGCAGGGCTGCAAATCGACGTTATCGATACGCAAGAGGCGCACACGGCCCAGGCCCATCGGCGGCTTCACGCTCATCGTGCGCACGAGTTCGGGGCGTTGCGCCATTTCCTCGTCGGTGATCCATTCGGTCGCCACCGCATGCGCGCCCGCAACGAGTTCGGCGAGCCGCGCCTCCACCATCTCGCGCTCGATCGGCTCGACGGTCGCGAAATCGAGGCGCGCATAGTCGGTCGTGATGCTGCAGCCGTCCACGGGGTATGGCAGCACCGCGCACATCAAATGGCTCGCCGTATGCAGGCGCATGTGCCGGTGACGGCGCGCCCAGTCGATCTCGGCGCGCACGCGCTCGCCCGCGGCGAGACGCGCGAGCAGCGCTTGCTGGCCGGGCGCGGGAACGTGGAGCGCGTCGTCGGGCGTGGCGCCTTCGAACTTCGCCTTGCGCGTGTCGGCAATCTCGATACGCGTGCCGTCGGCGAGCACCAGCGCGCCGGCGTCGCCGGCCTGGCCGCCGCCGAGCGGATAGAACACGGTCTGGTCGAGCCGCACGCCGTCCTCGCCAACGGCAAGCACGGTCGCTTCGCACTGCGTGAGATAGGCGTCCTCGCGAAAGAGCGCGCGGGTGGTCGTCATCGTGGGAGTCTCCTTGTTTTGCGTACCGCGGGCCATGCGCAGCCGGTCGCCCGCCAAAGGGCCATTATGGCCGCGACGCAAACCACCCCGCTGGACGGCCGCGATGCATGAGCGCCTGACTGTACCGGCCCACCGACCGGAACAATCGTGCCCAGTGAATCAGCCCGGATGATTGCGCATCCAGTCGGCGGTATCGAAGAACGAGTGCAGCAGGCGTTCGCGCAGCGGCTCCGGCAGGCCCACGTCTTCCATCGCCCAGGCCATGCAGCGCAGCCACTGGTCGCGCTCCGACGAGGCGATCGCGAACGGCAAATGGCGCGCGCGCAGGCGCGGATGACCGAAGCGTTCGATATAGTGGTCCGGGCCGCCAAGCCAGCCGCAGAGGAACCAGAACAGCTTGTCGCGCGAACCATCGAGCGTTTGCGGATGCATCGCGCGGATGCCCGCGAAATCCGCCTCGAGGTCCATCAGGTCATAGAAACGGTCGACGAGTTCGCGCACGCGCGCCTCGCCGCCGACGAGTTCGAAGGCCGGGGGTTTCTGCGGCGCTTCGTCGGCTGGATCGGTCATACGGTTGAATCAGGAAAAAAGAGGGACGGCAGCGCACTGCCCTAGACGAATGATTTTCGCACAGCGGCGCGTGGCGGGTGGCCGCGGGTTGCTGCACTACGCGTCGCGCAGCGACTGCAGCGCCGGGCGCGCGAGCACGTGCCGCAAGCTGATCCACCCGCCCACGCCCGCGCACACGACGCCTGCGGCGATGCCGGCCGGCAGGAGCCACGGATCGAACGGCAGATAGAAGAGAAACACGTGCGTGGCGAGCACCGAGCCCACCGCTTGCGCGCCGAGCGCCGCCATGAGCCCCGCGAGCGCACCCACGGAAATGAATTCGGCCACCTGCACCGCGCGCACCTGCTGGTGCGATGCCCCCAGCGCGCGCAGCAGCGCCGACTCGCGCATGCGCTCGTCGCGCGTGCCCGCGAGTGCCGCGTAGAGCACCAGCACGCCCGCGGCGAGCGTAAAGAGAAAGAGGAACTGCACCGCGCCGATCACCTGCTCCAGCACGCGCTCGATCTGCGCGAGAATCGGCGCGATGTCGATCGCGGTGACGTTGGGATAGCGGGCCACGAGACCGTCCACGACCTGGCGCTGCCCCGGCGGCAGGTGAAAGCTCGTGATGTACGTCGCCGGAAAATCGCGCAGCAGTCCGGGCGGCATCAGCACGAAGAAGTTGACCTTGAACGAGCCCCAGTCGAGCTTGCGCACACTCGTCACGGGCGCCGTGACTTCCAGGCCTGTCACGTCGAACTTGAGCACGTCGCCGGGCTTCACGTTGATGAGCTTCGCAAGTCCCTGCTCGATCGAAAGCTGCGGCGTGCCCGAATCGCCATACCAGGTGCCCGCCTCGATGCGATTGTCGTCGGGCAGTTTCGTCGTGTACGAGAGATTGAACTCGCGATCCACGAGCCGGCGCGCGTCCTCGCTCTTGTACGAGTCGGGATTCACGGGCTTGCCGTTGATCGAGATGAGGCGGCCGCGCACCATCGGCTGGAGATCGCTGTCGGCAGCCCCGGCAATGCCATGCGAGCGCAGCCACGCGGCCACGGCGTCGCGCTGATCGGGCTGGATATCGATGAGGAACTCGTTGGGCGCGTCGGGCGGTGTGGACTTGCGCCAGCCTTCGACGAGGTCGTTGCGCGTCATCGCGATCAGCAACAGGCACATGAGGCCGATGGCGAGCGCCGTGATCTGCAGCGCGCTTGCGCCCGGCCGCCGTTCGAGCGACGCCAGTGCGTAGCGCCAACCCACGCCCGCGCGCGCCTGGCCGGAGAGCCGAGCGCTGCGCGCCACGCGCGCCGCGCACCAGAGCGCCACGCGCGCCACGCTGGCGAACACGAGAAGCCCGATCGCGAAACCGCCGGCGACGATGCCGCCGAGCTTGAGTTCGCCCGCCGCGATCACGAGCAGCCCCGCGAAGAGCGCAATGCCGACGCCATAGGCCGCCCACGCGGCGCGTCCTTCGTCGCCCCACTCGCGGCGCAGCACGCGCACCGGCGGCACGCGCGTGAGCGGCAAGAGCGGCGGCAGCGCGAAGCCGAGCAGCAGCACGAGCCCCGCGGCGATGCCTTCGAGCACGGGCAACGGCCCGGGCTGCGGCAGCGCAACGTCAATGAGATTGCGGAGCCACGCCAGCAGCGCGAGATGACCCGCGTAGCCGAGCGCCACGCCCGCTGCGCCGCCCACGAGTCCGAGCCCCGCGAACTCCAGCACGAACAGCGTGCGCAACGTGCGTTGGCTCGCACCGAGGCAGCGCATCGCGGCGCAGGCGTCGAGGTGGCGGCGCGTGTAGCGATGCGCGGCCATGGCGATCGCCACCGCCGCGAGCAGCGCCGTCAGGAGCGACACGAGCGTGAGGAAGTGGCGCGCGCGGTCGAGCGTCTGGCGCACCTGAGGCTGGCCGTCCTGGAGCGATTCCAGCGCGACGCCGCGCATCTTGCCGCCATCCACGCGCGCACGCGACCAGGACGCGAACTGCGCGACAGCCGGATCGGCGCCCGCCACGAGCAGGCGGTAAGTCACGCGGCTGCCATAGCCGAGCAGACCGGTCGACGCGACTTCGTCGGCGCGCATCATGAGGCGCGGCGAGAAGTTCACGAACGAAAAGCCGCGGTCGAGTTCTTTCGTGATGAGCGCGTTCACGGTGAAGGTGCGCGTGCCGACCTTCACGGTGTCGCCGACATGGAGCTTGAGCGCGTCGAGCAGTTCGTCGTCCACCCAGACGGTGCCGGGCGGCGGAATGCCCTGCGCCGCGTGATCGGGCGCGCCCGGCGCCGCGGCGATACGCAGCGCGCCGCGCAACGGATAGTCCACCGAGACGGCCTTGACGGCGGCAAGGCGAGTCGCCGTTGCGCCCGGGGCGGCGGAAGCGCCCGCCGCTGCCGCAGCTTGTGGCGCCCCCGAACTCACCATGCTCGGGAAGATCGCCGTGGTCGCCGTGCGCAGCGAGAGCGACTGCGCCTCGCGCGCGAACATGGGATCGACGGGGTGATCGGCGCGCACGATGAAATCGGCGGCGATCATGCGCCGGGCATCGCGCTCGAGGCCGCGCTGCAGTCGGTCGGCGAGAAAACCGACGCTGGCGAGCGCCGCCACGGCCAGCACGAGCGCGAACAGCAGCATGGTGAGTTCGCCCGCGCGCCAGTCGCGCGCCGTCATGCGCGCGGCAAGATGCGCGAGATCGGACCAGCCCGGCGTAGTGCGCATGGCCACTGGCCCGCGCGGGCCGCCCGGACCGCCCGGGCCACCAGCGGCACCCGGCGACTCAGCCTGCACGAACCCCGGCCCGCCTTCGCTGCGCGGAGGCTTTGCGTTGGAGGGAGAAGGCGCGCCGCCGCTCAATCGTGACGACCTCGCAACGAAAGCCGCGAAACCATGTGCGTCGCCATGCCGCGAAAACCGCCCTGCACGCCGCGCCACAGGCGCGGCAGCGCCCAGGCCGCGAGCACGAGGAACGCCACGAGCATGACGAGGAAGAGCAGCGGCACGAAGAACGCGAGCAGCACGCCCACGAAGGTCATGCCGTCCTCCGCGCTCGATGTGACGACGTTCGAGAGCGGCTCAGGCGACAGATTGATGAGCGCGCGCGTGCCCGCCTTGGCGAGATGCGCCGTACCCGCGAGCGTGCCGCCCGCCAGCGCGGCGACGGTCAGCAGCGCCGGATCGGCATGGCCGAGCGCGCCGGCCGCGAGCACGGCCCCGGCCGGGATGCGGATGAAGGTATGCACCGCGTCCCAGAGCGAATCGAACGCGGGGATCTTGTCGGCGAGAAATTCGAGCACCGTGAGCGCGGCGGCGATGCTGATCACCCACGGCGAAGCGAGCACGGCGAGCGTGTCGGGCAGGTGAATCAGGCCAAGACGTTGCAGGACGCCGGCCATCAGCACCGTGAGATAGAGGCGCAGGCCGCTGCCCCAGGACAGGCCCGCTGCTAGCGAAAGTGGTTCCAGCATGGCTGCCTCCTCGCGCGGCGCGGCCGGGGCGCCGGCGCTCCGCGCGGGGAAGCGGGAGAGCAGGCGCTGTGCGCACACGCTCGCCGCTCATGCGGCGCGGAGTGTTATCGGGTTATGACCGTTCCATTATAGCCACGCTCGCTGCGGTGCCGCAGCGGTGTTGCGCGGCCGCGGCATAGGTCCGCATCGAGGTATGCGCAGCGAATTTAATCAGGCGGCCGAAGAAAGCTTGAGTCCGATGAGGCCGAGCACGATCAGCGCGGCGCTTGCCACGCGCGCGGCGCTCACTGCCTCGCCCATCATGAGGATGCCGAACACGAACGCGCCGACCGCGCCGATGCCCGTCCACACCGCGTAGGCGGTGCCGAGCGGCAGCTGACGCATGGCCATGGCGAGCAGGACGAAGCTGCCCAGGGCAGTGACCACGGTGAACACCGAGGGCCAGAGCCGCGTGAATCCTTCGGAAGATTTGAGACCGGCGGCCCACGCCACTTCGAGCAGGCCGGCGACAAGAAGAAGAAACCAGGACATGAGGAACGCTCCATTTAAAAAATGGGGCCGTCCCCGATGACGTCAACATCCGTAAGGCCGTCCTTACGGAACTGTAACTATAGCACCAGCGCGGTGCAGGCTCGCAGTGCGGCCTTACTGCACGCCGACCAGCCGATACCCCACGCCCGTCTCCGTGATGATGTGCTCCGGCTGCGCAGGATCGCGCTCCAGTTTTTGCCGCAGATGCGCCATGTAGATGCGCAGGTAATGACTGCTCTCCACGTGCGACGGCCCCCAGACCTCGCGCAGCAGTTGCCGGTGCGTGAGCACACGCCCCGCGTCGCGCACGAGGGTGGCGAGCAGGCGGTACTCGATCGGTGTGAGATGCACGGGCGCGCCCTCGCGCGTGACCTGGCGCAGGCCCAGATCGACGTTCACGGCGCCGAAGCTCACCTGCGGCGCCTCGTTCGCCCCGCCGCGGTTGCGCCGCCGTAGCTGCGCGCGAATGCGCGCAAGCAACTCGGACACGCCGAACGGCTTCGTGAGGTAGTCGTCGGCGCCAGCGTCGAGCGCGGCCACCTTCTCGCTTTCCTGGGTGCGCGCCGACAGCACGATCACGGGCAGATCGCTCCAGCCGCGCAGTTCGCGAATCACGTCGAGGCCGTCGGTGTCGGGCAGGCCCAGATCGACGATCACGAGGTCGGGCTTGCGCGTGGCGGCCTCCACGAGGCCCTGCTTGCCGGTCTCGGCGTCGTGCACGACGATGCCCTCGCCCTCCAGCGTTGCGCGCACGAATCGGCGAATCTGTTTTTCGTCTTCGATCAGGACGACGGCGATGCTCGGGTCACTCATTTGCGGGTTTGGAATCGACGGTTTTGGGGGGGGCGGCGGGCATCCGCGGGACGGCCTCCCCTGCGGCGGCCATCCGCGGGACGGCCTCCTCTGCGGCGGGCTCGAGCGGCTCGAGCGCTTCGCGTGCCTCTGGCGCATCGGTCACATCGGCGGGCAGCGGCGGCGGCGACTCTACGGGCAGCGCGAACCAGAACGTCGCGCCTTCCACATGGCCATCCGCGGCAACGCGATTGGACGCGCCGATTGTACCCCCGTGCGCCTCGACGATCGCCCGGCAGATGGCGAGTCCGAGCCCGATGCCGGGCTTGGCCGACTCCTTCTCGCCACGCGTGAACTTCTCGAACACGCGCTCGCCCATGCCGGGCGGCAGTCCCGGCCCGTTATCCTCGACCGAGACGCGCACGAACGGCTGGCCGCCCTCCTCCACGCGGCGCGCCGCGATGGTGAGCGGCGTGTCGGCGGGCGTGTACTTGGCCGCGTTCTCCAGCAGGTTCGAGAAGAGCCGCTCCATCAGCACGGCGTCGAGCTGGAGCAGCGGCAGGCCTTCCTCCAGCTTCACCTGCACGGGGTGCCGCGCGAGCACGCGGCGGCAAGCAGCGAGCGCGGCGCCCACGGTTTCCTCGAGCAGCGTCCACTGACGATTGAGATTGAGGCTGCCCGCCTGCAGCCGCGCCATGTCGAGCAGGTTCGTGACGATGCCCGTCATGCGTAGCGCCTCGTCGTGAATCGCCTCGATCAACTCGCCCGAGCGCGAGTCGCGCGCATCCTCGGGCTCGTGCGTTTGCGCGAGCATCGACGAGAAACCGACGATCGTCGTGAGCGGCGTACGCAGGTCGTGCGAGATGGCCGAGAGCAGCGAGTTGCGCAGCCGCTCCGACTCCATGTTGACGAGCGCGTCGCGCGCGATGTCCACGTAGTGCACGCGCTCGAGCGCGAGCGCGATTTGCGCGGCGAACGCGTCGAGCATGCGCTGCTGCTCGGGCACCTGGAGTTCGCGCGCGTCGCGCGTCACGACGGCGAGCACGCCGCGCGTGCGCATTGGCGCCTTGAGCGGCAAGTAGCGCGCCACGGCCGCCGGCAGCGTGTCGGTGCCGTTGCCCGCGGGCTTTTGCTGGTCGTACACCCACTGGCCCACGTCGATGTCGAGGTTCTTGGCTTCGAGCATGATCTTCGGATCGGGCTCCTCGATCTTCTGCTGCACCTTGTCGACGCTATCCGGCAGGAGCAGCGCCACGCGCGCGCCGAACACCTCGCTCACGTGGCGGCTGCCGATCGCCACGATCTGCTCGGTGGTAAGCGCCGCGGCCAGCTCGCGCGCCATCGCGTACATCGCGCCGGTGCGCTGCTCGCGCCGCTGCGCGACGCTCGCCTCGCGGCGCAGGCTCGACGTGAGATGGCTGATGACGAGCGAAGTGAGCAGCATGCCGACAAAAGTCAGCAGATATTGCGTATCGGAGACCGAAAACGACATGCGCGGCGGCACGAAGAAAAAGTCGTACGCCGCGACGCTTGCAAACGAGAGCATCACGCCCGGCCCGCGCCCGAGCTTCGTCGCCGCGAAGATCACGCCGAGCAGATACAGCATGACGAGATTCGCGAGATCGATGCGGTCGATCAGCTGGTTCGCGATGAGCGTCACGCACGCGCAGATCACGAGCGCGGCCCCGTAGGCGCGCGGCGGCGAGCGCTCGGTGCCCCCGGCCGCAAGCGCATCGCGCCAGGCGTTGGCAGCTCGCGTGGCGGCACTGGCCGCACCTCCTGGCTCGGTGCCCCCACGCACGGCTTCGCCCGCGCTCGCCCGCACGAGCGTGAGATCGACGTCGCCGGCTTTCTCGGCCAGGCGCTCGCCGAACGGGCGCTTCACCCAGCGTGACAAGCCCGTGCGCAGCGACCCGCCCGCCACGAGCTTCGACACATTGCGCAGCCGCGCGTAGCCGACCAGCGTGGTCGCGGCGTCCGCGCCTGCGAGCGTCGCCGTTTCGGCGCCGAGTTCGGAGGCGAGCTTGAGCGCGCCGAGCGTGCGCTCGCGCGTCGCATCGGGCAGACGCTGGAGCTTCGGCGTCTCCACGTACACGGCGATCCAGTCGGCCTTCAGACTCGCGGCGAGCCGCGCGGCGGCGCGCACCAGCGCGTTCGCCTCGGGCCCCGGCCCCACGCAGACGACGAGGCGCTCGCGCGCCTGCCACACATGCTGGATCGAGCGGTCGGCACGATACTCGCGCATCTGCGCGTCCACCCGGTCGGCGGTGCGGCGCAGCGCAAGCTCGCGCAGCGCGATCAGATTGCCCTTGCGAAAGAAGTTGCGCACCGCGCGCTCGGCCTGCGCCGGCATGTAGACTTTGCCGTCGCGCATGCGGTCGAGCAGCTCTTCGGCGGGCAGGTCGACGAGCGTGACTTCGTCCGCGCGGTCGAACACGCGGTCGGGCACGGTCTCCCAGACGCGAATGCCCGTGATCTGCCCCACCACGTCGTTGAGACTTTCGAGGTGCTGCACATTGACGGTCGTATAAACGTCGATGCCCGCGTCGAGTAGTTCGTACACGTCCTGCCAGCGCTTCATGTGACGCGCGCCGGCCACGTTCGAATGCGCCAGCTCGTCGACGAGCACGAGTTGCGGCTTGCGTTCGAGCGCGGCGTCGAGATCGAACTCCTCGAGCAGCCGCCCGCGGTAGGCAATGCGCTGGCGCGGCATCACTTCGAGGCCGGCGGTGAGCGCGGCGGTCTCGCTGCGCCCATGCGTCTCGACAATGCCGACCACCACGTCCACGCCTTCTTCGGCGCGGCGGCGCGCGGCCTGCAGCATTGCATAGGTCTTGCCGACGCCGGCTGACGCGCCGAAGAAAATCTTCAGCTTGCCGCGGCGGCGTTTTTCTTCGTCGCGCTGCAGCCGGTCGAGCAGTTCGTCGGGATCGGGGCGATTCATGCGGAAATCGGGATGAATATCAGGTGGGTTGCGCCTCGCGCACGAAAGATCGTCTCACCGTGGCACGGAAATGGCAAACCGCACGCTGGACGCGCCAGGCGTCGAGCGTGCGGCGCGGCTCAGCGCTCTCGTTCAGCTCACCTCTTTGCCGTCGAGCGCGAGGTTCAACTCGAGCACGTTCACACGCGGCTCGCCGAAGAGGCCGAACTGGCGGCCCTTCGTATTGCGGTCCACGAGCGCCTGCACGTCGTTCGCGCTCATATGGCGCGCTTGCGCCACGCGCGCCACCTGGTAGGCGGCCGCGGCCGGCGAGATCTCGGGGTCGAGTCCGCTGCCCGAAGACGTCACGAGGTCGGCGGGGATGGGCTGCGAGATATCGGTACCCGCGGCCTTGAGGGCGGCGATGCGGCCTTTAACCTCGTCGGCGAGCGCCGGGTTGGTCGGCCCGAGGTTCGAGGCGCCCGAGCTCGTCGCGTTGTACGGCATCGGCGAGGTGGCCGAGAGACGGCCCCAGAAGTACTGGGGCGCGTCGAACTGCTGGCCGATGAGCGCGCTGCCCACCACCTTGCCGTCGACTTCGACCAGACTGCCGTTGGCCTGGCGGTGGAACGCGGCCTGGCCGAACGCGGTCATCACGGCCGGATACACGAGGCCGGTGATGACCGTTAGCACGGCGAATATCACGATCAGAGGACGAAACTGCGATTTCATTTTGGCTTCCTATGTATCTATCCGTGTGTGTCTGTCTGCGCGGCTCAGACCCAGCCCAACGCGGCGAGCACCACGTCGATCAGCTTGATGCACGGGAACGGCAGGAGAATGCCGCCGAGGCCGTAGACCAGCAGGTTGCGGCGCAGCAGCGTCGCGGCGCCGAGCGGCCGGTACTTCACGCCCTTGAGCGCGAGCGGAATCAGCATCACGATGATGAGCGCATTGAAGATCACCGCCGAGAGGATCGCCGACGAGGGCGACGTCAGATGCATGACGTCGAGCACGCGCAGTTGCGGATACGTCGAAGCGAACGCCGCCGGAATGATCGCGAAGTACTTCGCGACGTCGTTGGCGATCGAGAACGTCGTGAGCGAGCCGCGCGTCATGAGCATCTGCTTGCCGATCTCGACGATCTCGATGAGCTTGGTCGGGTTCGAGTCGAGGTCGACCATGTTGCCCGCTTCCTTCGCGGCCTGGGTGCCCGTGTTCATCGCCACGGCCACGTCGGCCTGCGCGAGCGCCGGCGCGTCGTTGGTGCCGTCGCCCGTCATCGCCACGAGCTTGCCTTGCGCCTGGTGCTCCCGGATCGTCGCGAGCTTGGTTTCGGGCGTGGCCTGCGCGAGAAAGTCGTCCACGCCGGCTTCGGCGGCGATCGCGGCGGCGGTCAGGCGGTTGTCGCCCGTCACCATCACGGTCTTGATGCCCATCTTGCGCAGCTCGGCGAAACGCTCCTTGATACCGCCCTTCACGACGTCCTTCAGCTCGATCACGCCGAGCACGCGCGCGGTGCCGTCATGCATTTCGGCCACCACGAGCGGCGTGCTGCCGCGGCGGGCCACATCGTCCACGGCGTTGTCGACTTCGGCGGGGAAACGGCCGCCATGGGTTTCGACGTAATGCTTGACCGCGTCGGCGGCGCCCTTGCGAATCTCGCGGCCGGGCATGTCCACACCGCTCATGCGCGTTTGGGCGCTGAAGGCGAGGAACACGGCGTGCAGCGAGTTCATGTCGCGCTGGCGAATGTTGAAACGCTGCTTTGCGAGCACGACGATGCTGCGGCCTTCCGGCGTTTCGTCGGCGAGCGACGAGAGCTGCGCGGCGTCCGCGAGCACTTCTTCGGTCACGCCAGGCGCAGGCACGAACATCGACGCCTGACGGTTGCCGAGCGTGATCGTGCCGGTCTTGTCGAGCAGCAGCACGTCCACGTCGCCGGCGGCTTCCACCGCGCGGCCCGAAGTCGCGATCACGTTGGCCTGCATCATGCGGCTCATGCCGGCTACGCCAATCGCCGAAAGCAGACCGCCGATGGTCGTCGGAATCAGGCAGACGAGCAGCGCCACGAGCGCCGTGATCGTGACCACGTGGCCCATCTTCGCGGCTTCGACCGAGAACATCGAGAACGGCAGCAGTGTCGCCGTGGCAAGCAGCAGCACGATGCTCAGCGCGACGAGCAGGATCGTGAGCGCGATTTCATTGGGCGTTTTCTGGCGCTTCGCGCCTTCGACCATCGCGATCATGCGGTCGAGGAACGCTTCGCCCGGGTTCGCCGTGACGCGCACGACGATCCAGTCGGAAAGCACGCGCGTGCCGCCCGTCACCGAGGAAAAGTCTCCGCCCGACTCGCGGATCACCGGCGCGGATTCGCCCGTGATAGCCGATTCGTCAACCGATGCCACGCCTTCGATCACTTCGCCGTCGGCCGGAATCGTGTCGCCGGTCTCAACGAGCACCACGTCGCCGCGGCGCAGATCGGACGCCGTCATGATGCGGATCGGCGCCTTCGGATGCGGCTCGTTGAGCTTCTTGGCCATGACGTCTTTCTTGGCCTGGCGAAGCGATGCCGCCTGCGCCTTCGAGCGCCCTTCGGCGAGCGCTTCCGCGAAGTTCGCGAACAGCACCGTGAACCACAGCCAGAGCGCGACTGCGAGGATGAACCCCGCGGGCGCTTCGGCCTGCCCCACGAGCGCCGCGATCCAGAGGATCGTCGTGAGCACGCTGCCCACGTAGACGCAGAACATCACCGGGTTGCGCAACTGCGTGCGCGGATTGAGTTTTCTGAACGAGTCCACGATGGCCGGACGCACCAGCGCCGGATCGAACATGGACCGAGTTGCACTATGCTGATTCATTTTCGTTTCGCTCATGTTGCGAAGGCCCCGGTTCAATGCACGCCCATCATGATCAGATGCTCAACGCCGGGACCGAGCGCGAGCGCGGGCACATAGGTGAGTGCACCGACCAGCAGCACCGTGCCGAGCAGCAGCACGACGAAGAGCGGGCCATGTGTGGGCAGCGTGCCGCCCGTCACCGCAATGCGCTTCTTGCTTGCGAGCGAACCCGCGATGGCGAGCACCGGCACGATGGTCCCGAAGCGGCCGAACCACATGGCAATGGCGAGCAGCCAGTTATAGAACGGCGTGTTCACGGTAAGGCCGGCGAACGCGCTGCCGTTGTTGTTGGCGGCCGAGCTGAACGCGTACAGGATCTCGGAGAAGCCATGCGCGCCCGGATTGGCGATACCTGCCTTGCCCGCGTCGGCGAGCACTGCGATCGAGGTGCCGAGCAGCACGAGCAGCGGCGTGAGCAGCACGACGATCGAGACCATCTTCATCTCGAACGACTCGATCTTCTTGCCGACATATTCCGGCGTGCGGCCGATCATGAGCCCCGCTACGAACACCGCGAGCAGCGCGAACACGAGCATGCCGTAGAGACCCGAACCGACACCGCCGAAGATCACCTCGCCGAGCTGGATGAAGAGCATCGGAACGAGACCGCCAAGCGGCGTGAGCGAGTCGTGCGCCGCGTTCACGGCGCCGCACGAAGCCGCCGTGGTAGCGACCACGAAGATGCCCGTTTGTGCGATGCCAAAGCGCGTTTCCTTGCCTTCCATGTTGCCACCGGCCTGCAGCGCGCTTGCGTGCTGGTCGACGTTGAGCGTCGTGAACATCGGATTGCCCGACTGCTCGGCGGATAGCACGCCGCCCACGGCCACGGCGAACGCAACCGTCATCACCGCGAGCACCGCGACGCCTTGCCTGCGGTCGCCCACCACGTTGCCGAACACGAGACACAGTGCGGCCGGAATGATCAGGATCGCCAACATTTCGATGACGTTCGAGGCCGGCGTGGGGTTCTCGTACGGATGCGCCGAGTTCGCATTGAAGAAGCCGCCGCCGTTGGTGCCGAGCATCTTGATCGCGACCTGCGAGGCGACCGGGCCCATGGCGAGCGTTTGCGACGTGACCTTCGTGTCCACCGTTTCAGGGTTGCCCTTCGCGTCCTTCACCGGGTTGCCCTGGGCGTCCAGCTTCGGCGCGGCGTAGGTCGTGGTTTGCAGCACCGGCACGTCCTGATACGCCTTGAAGTTCTGGATCATGCCCTGGCTCATCAGGAGCGCGGCGATGATCGCAGACATCGGCACGAGGATGTAGAGCGTCGTGCGCGTGAGGTCGACCCAGAAGTTGCCGATGGTCTGCACCGAGTGGCGTGCAAACCCGCGAATCAGCGCGATCACGACCACGATGCCCGTCGCCGCAGACAGGAAGTTCTGCACGGTGAGACCGAGCATCTGCGTGAGATAGCTCACCGTTTGCTCGGGCGTGTAGTCCTGCCAGTTGGTGTTGGTGACGAAACTCACGGCCGTGTTGAACGCGCCGTCCACCGTCATCGCGCCGAACTGCTGCGGGTTGCCGGGCAGCCAGCCCTGAATGCGCAGCAGCACGTAGAGAAAGCCCACGCCGAGCACGTTGAACGAGATGGTGGCGAGCGCATAGCGCTTCCAGTTCATCTCGGCCTGCGGATCGACGCCGGCGATGCGATAGAGGAAGTTTTCGAGCGGCGCAAAGAGCCGCACGACGCGCGAGCGCCCGTCGAGCACGCGCGTCATGTAGCCCGATACGGGCACCGCGAGCGCGAGCAGGATGACGAGGAAAAGCCCCGCCTGGAGCAGCGTGTTGGTGTTCATTCGATATCCTCCGCGCGCAGGAGCGCATGGACGAGATAAACGAACAGCAACAGCGTTGCCGCCCCCGATAGCCAGAAGATCCAGGTCATGGGCGCACCCCCTTCGCACCTTGATCGCGGCGGTACTGCATCAGCTTCTCGCAGCCTGCGATCAACGCGTATGTGAGCGCGGCGAAAACCACCAGCCCCCCGATATACAGCACATCCATTGTCGTGTTCTCCATTCGCGGATGACGGATGGCTGAAAGTTACCCGCTGCGGCATTAAATCCGGATCAAAGGTTTCGCCGCTCGTATAAAAAACGCGTAAACGCGGGCGCGATCATGGGCCGGGGCGCAAAGAAAAAAGGCGCGCAACGGTGGCGTTGCGCGCCTTTTGGGTCTCCATGACGGCGTCACGGAACGTAAAGGTCGAATCAATGCGCCGGCGCCGATGGCATGCCCCGTGCGGCGCGGCGGTGCATCAATTGTTATGTCACGGGATCAGCACGGTCGAACCGGTGGTCCTGCGCGCTTCGAGATCGGCGTGAGCCTGCCCGACGTCCTCGAGCGCGTAGCGCTGGTTGATCGACGTCTTGACCTTGCCCGAAGACACCACGTCGAACAACTCGGCGGCCATCGCCTCGTAGTCGGCGCGCTTGGCCATATACGTGAATAGCGTCGGACGCGTGAAAAAGAGCGACCCGCGCCCGGCGAACTCCGACGAATCGATCGGCGGCAGCGGCCCCGAAGCATTGCCGAAGCTCACGAACATGCCGAGCGGCGCAAGACAGTCGAGCGATTTCGTGTAGGTATCCTTGCCGATCGAGTCGTACACCACGGGCACGCCCGCACCGTTCGTGATCTCGCGCACGCGTGCCGTGAAGTCCTCGCGCGTGTAGACGATCGGATGATCGCAGCCGTGCGCCTTTGCAATCGCGGCCTTCTCGTCCGAGCCCACGGTGCCGATCACGGTCGCCCCTAGCGCCTTCGCCCACTGGCACACGAGCAGGCCCACGCCGCCTGCCGCCGCCTGAATGAGGATGGTGTCGCCGGCCTTCACGCGATACGTGCGGCGCAGCAGGTATTGCGCGGTGAGGCCCTGCAGCATGATCGAAGCGGCGGCTTCGTCGCTGATCGCGTCGGGCAGCTTGATCACCTGGTCGGCGCGCAGCACGCGCTCCTGCGCATAGGCACCCGGCGGACGCGCGACGTAAGCCACACGGTCGCCCAATTTCAGCGCGCTCACGCCACCGCCCACCGCCGTCACCTCGCCGGCCGCTTCCATGCCGAGCCCGGCGGGCAGCGCCTGCGGATAGAGTCCCGTGCGGAAATACACGTCGATGTAGTTGAGGCCGCACGCGCTCTGGCGCAAACGCACCTCGCCCTCGCCCGGTTCGCCCACGTCGACCCCCACCCACTTCATCACTTCGGGGCCACCGGTTTTGTCGTATCGGATTGCCTTGGTCATCACGTCTCCTTGGTGTTGTCCTGGCTGGTTTCCTGAAATCGGGCTACGCGGCGCGCGCGTCAGACCGCGTTTTTCTGGCGCAGCGTGAGCACGTCGAGCAGCATGCGCGCCGTCGAGATGTTCGTCGCGCACGGCACGTCGTGCACGTCGCATGCGCGCACAAGCGCGTTGATGTCGGGTTCGTGCGGCTGCGGAGTCATCGGGTCGCGCAGGAAGATCACGATATCGACGTTGCCTTCCGCGAGGCGCGCGCCGATCTGCAGGTCGCCGCCGTGCGGGCCTGAGAGCATGCGCTCGACGTTCAGACCCGTCGCGGCCTCGATGCGCGAGCCGGTCGTGCCGGTCGCGATGATCTCGCATTGGCGCAGCGCATCGACGTATTCGCTCGCCAGCTTGACGATGTCTTCCTTCTTGTGGTCGTGCGCGATCAGTGCGACGCGGGTTGGCATGGCGTAAGTCTCCTTGACGTAGGGTTTGCGTGCGGAATAGTCGTGATGCGTGTCGTGAGGCGGCGCCAGCGGCGCCGCGGCTGCCCAGCGCTGAGTCGGATATCAGTAGGTGCCCGGATAAGCCCCGCCGTCGATCAGCCAGTTCTGCCCGGTGATATAGCCCGCGTGCACGCTGCTAAGGAACGCGCAGGCGCGGCCGAATTCCTCGGGCGTACCGAAACGTCCGGCCGGAATCGTCTTCATGCGGCGCGCGCGCGCTTCTTCTTCCGAAATCTGGCTCGCCTTCGCCTGCGCGACGATGGTGGCCTGGATGCGGTCGGTGTCGAACGCGCCCGGCAGCAGATTGTTGATCGTGACGCCCGTGGCCGCGACCTGGCGCGCCACGCCCGCGACGAAGCCCGTGAGGCCCGAGCGCGCGCCGTTCGAGAGGCCGAGCACGTCGATTGGCGCCTTCACCGAGGAGCTCGTGATGTTGACGATGCGCCCGTAGCCGCGCGCGATCATGTCGTCGATAGTGGACTGGATCAGCGCGATCGGCGTGAGCATGTTCGCTTCGAGCGCCGCGATCCACGCCTCGTGGGTGTACTTGCGGAAGTCGCCCGGCGGCGGGCCGCCCGCATTGTTCACCAGAATGTCCGGCGACGGGCAGGCCGCTAGCGCGGCGGCGCGGCCCGCTTCGGTCGTGATGTCGCAGGCCACCGCCTTGACGTCCACGCCCGTGCTCTTGCGGATATGCGCGGCGGTTTCCTCCAGCGTCTGCGCGGTGCGCGCGACGATCGTCACGTTGACGCCTTCGGCGGCGAGCGCCTCGGCGCAGCCGCGCCCCAGTCCCTTGCTGGCCGCGCACACCAGCGCGTTGCGTCCTGCGATGCCCATGTCCATCGTTTTCGTGTCCTTTTTGCGTGGATGACCGTCCTGTGGCAAGGCGGACACGGCCAGGCCCTGCGCCGCGCCGCCCTGCGACCTTTTTGGGATTCTAGAAGAATCGGGCGCGGCGCGTGAAAGGCCAATGGCGCGAGGCCCGGCAACCGGTCCGCGAAGTGGTGTCGCAACGCGCCATGCGCGCGCCCGCGCGCGCGTGCTTACCGTATACTTGCGGCTGTAGCGCGGCCCGGCGCCCTCGCAAGCCTTGAGCGCTTGCCGCGCGCGGCGGGCCGTGCTCGCCGCCACCGCACAACCCGGACGTGGGCTTCGGGCTCGCGCGGCAGCGGCACGACCGATTCTCCGATTCCCTTGCAGCCTCGTGCGCCCCGCCATGAAACAGGACAGCCGTTTCCCGAATCTCTTCATCCTCGATCACCCGCTGATCCAGCACAAGCTCACGCATATGCGCGACAAGGACACGTCCACGCGCACGTTCCGCGAGCTGCTGCGCGAGATCACACTGCTGATGGGCTATGAAATCACGCGCGACCTGCCGGTCGCGTCGCGCCGCGTGCAGACACCGCTCGTCGAAATCGACGCGCCCGTGATCGCGGGCAAGAAGCTCGCCATCGTGCCGGTGCTGCGCGCGGGCGTGGGCATGTCCGACGGCCTGCTCGAGCTGGTGCCCTCCGCGCGCGTTGGCCATATCGGCGTGTATCGTGCCGACGACCATCGCCCGGTCGAGTATCTCGTGCGCCTGCCCGACCTCGAGGACCGCACCTTCATCCTCTGCGATCCGATGGTCGCGACGGGCTACTCGGCGGCGCACGCCATCGACGTGCTCAAGCGCCGCGGCGTGCCCGGCGAGCGCATCCTGTTCCTCGCGCTGGTGGCCGCGCCCGAAGGCGTGGACGTGTTCCAGAAGGCGCACCCGGACGTGAAGCTCTACGTGGCGTCGCTCGATTCGCATCTGAACGAGCACGCCTACATCATTCCGGGCCTGGGTGACGCCGGCGACCGGCTCTTCGGCACGAAGAACTAACAGCTGCGCCGCGGTTGTTCAGGGGCGGCCGGGGGAAACTGGCCGCCCTCGCCCCCTTCCCCGCCTCGCGCGGACACACCCGATC
>NZ_JAMBPS010000083.1:0-21494 GCF_024206515.1 Paraburkholderia sp. CNPSo 3281
GTACCGCCAACCGAAACCACACCTTTCGTTTCGGTCCACCGAACACGCATTTCGGTGGGGTGAACAGCCGTTTCGGCAGGCTGAACACCGATTTCGGGAAGATGAACACGCATTTCGGAGCGCCGAACACCAATTCCGGAATTCTCCGAAACCGTTCGACTTCAAGCGAAACGGTTGTTCATCTTCCTCCGGAAACACTGTTCGACTTCAACCGAAATCCGTGTTCGGCTTCGCCGAAATACGCACTGAGAGCGATAGTGGTTCGTCTCGCACGCAGACATACATCTGCCGCAGCGCCCATTCGTCGGCGAGCGGGACCAGCTTCAAATTCAGGCCGAGTCCAAAAGACTGCGCCGCGGCTTCCGGAAGGATGCCCAAACCCATGCCGGCCTCAATCATCCTGCAGATTGCTTCGAAGCTCTTAACCTGTACGCGAAGGCGTAGTGGTTTTCCGGCGATTGCTGCTGCCTCTTCCAGCACCTTTAGCATCGCCGTATTGCTTTCAAGCACGACCAAATCCTCGTCGAGGATGTCAACAAGACGCAGACTATCGGCTGAGGTGCTGTAGGAGTTCGGCAGCACGGCAACGAGCTGGTCCACCTTGTACGGGTAGCAACGCAATCCCTCAGCGGCGTGTTGTCCTGGAAATGCAACTCCGACGTCGACTGCTCCCTCGCGAAGGTCGCGAAGGATTTCGACGCTGAGTCGCTCTTGCACTTCGACCTTGATGTCCGGGCAGACTTTCGAGAATGACGCCAGGCCGTATGGGAGGTACTGGCTGAGTGCGGACGTGTTGGCATGCAAGCGCACGATGCCGCGCAGGCCTTTGGCGTAGTCGGTCATGTCAGCCCGCAATCGGTCTGATTCCCGAAGCATGAGGCGAGCGTGAAATGCAAGTGCCTTTCCTGCTTCTGTAATCTCAGTCCCGCGCGGAGTCCGGACGAGCAATTTGACTCCGTACTGGTGTTCAAGAAGCGCGATTCGTCGGCTAGCCGCAGAGAGAGCGATATGTGACTGCTCCGCGGCCTTGGACAGGCTCCCGCTGTCTACCGCCCGGAGAAAAAGAGATAAGGAGACCAAATCCGGCAACATGTCATCACGCTCAATTCAACTTGCGACCGACCGACGGCCTCAAGGTACGTCATTAAATAGAGTCTCTCGCCTCGTTTCAGCGCGGAAGCTTACGTCGCACGCAAGGGGAGCGTTCAAAATATGCGGAGGCAGTTCCGCCTTCTTTCGCCTAAGTCCGTCGAATAAAAAAAGCACACGTAGCAAACTTGACGTCGCTACGTGTGCCAACGCCTCTCGCAGGCAGGCTGGAGCTTAGGTTTCCGTTTCTAGCTGCAACGCTTAGAACGTGTGTCGCAAGCCGACAACGGCGATTGCCTGGGACGAACTACCCGAATTGATGTCGAATGAACCAACGACTGCTTCCGCGGGACCGGAGCCATTCTCGCCAGAGGCGTGCGTGTAACCGGCGATTGCGTAGACGTCCGTGCGCTTGCTCAGGTTGTAGTCGGCGCCGAGGCTGAACATGTTGTATTTCGCAGAGGAGTCGCCGCTAGTCTTCGTATAGTTGTAGCCGGCTCCGAGCGAGAAGGTCGGCAGCACTTGCCAGATGCCGAACACGGAAGCGTTCTGAAATTTCTGCGACGTCGAGAATGAAGACATCGCATCGGGGTTGTACTGGGTGAAGCTGTACGCGGCCCCGAACGTCACGCTGGAAATGACGTATTGCCCCGCGACGCGCGCACTGTTCACCGAACGCGCCGAAGAATACGCACTATTCACCGCACTGTTGTAAAGCGAGTCGGCCGACCCGGACGGACGGGTCGTCAGGCGAGCGTTCCCATAGTCGATGTGCATGTAGCCAGCGGCCGCGCTGAACGAACCGCTGCTGTAGCCAGCGGAGGCGCTGTACGTTTGACCCGAACCGACTGAGCCCGCCAGGCCACCGAACGCGTACAGCGCCTCGAGAGTGACCCCACCCCAGGACGGGCTCGCCCATTTGACGGCGTTGTTGATGCGAATGCTGTTGTCGTAGTTATCGAAGTCACCCGGCGGGGCGAAGATTGCGCCGAAGTAATTGTCACCAGTCAGTGGCTGTACCTGGTCCACGATAGGGTCATACTGACGGCCGAGGGTCACGGTGCCGAACTTGTCGCTGCTGATGCCGACGAATGCCTGGCGCCCGAACAGCCGGCTGTTCTGGCCGAGCGTGCCGTTCGTCGGGTCGAACCCGTTCTCGAGCTGGAACACCGTCTTGAGACCGCCGCCGAGGTCCTCGCTACCCTTGAGACCCCATCGTGACCCCGCGAGACTCCCCGACATTGTCGTGATTTGGGTGCTGTGTCCGCCGGAGTTGTGAACATAGGCCAGGCCCGTATCGATGATGCCGTACAACGTCACCGAACTCTGGGCGTGTGCAGCCGTACTGATAGCGACGATGCACAGAGCGGACGACTGAAGTGCAATTTTCTTCACGACTCGAATCTCCAAACTGATTGTTGAATTTGTGTATTGATTTGCATGCACGTGCGCGCTCGCCAGAGTCGGAGTTCCGACGAGCGCGAGGTTCGCTACTAGACTTCGAGGCTGATGTCACGACGCATCACACGCGTGAGAACGAGGTAGTACACGACGCCGACACAGAACCAGCCGATTCCCAGCTCCCACGTAGCCGCGCCCATCGAATAGAGGACGTAGGCGAGGATGCAGAAGCCGATGACAGGCGAGACGAGGTGCTTGAAGAGCGCACGCGAATGCTTGCGGCCGATGTAATGCACCACAACCGTGACGTGGAGAATCATGAAACCCGTGAGTGCGCCGAAGTTGACGAAGTTCGTGAGCGTGTCGAGGTGGTCAAGGAAGCCCAGCGAAATCGCCAGCGAGACGATTGCAACGAGTACCAGAGCAACGTTCGGCGTCTTGTACTTCGGATGCACAGAGGCAAGGAACGACGGCATCTTGCGGTCACGGGCCATCGAGTAGAGGAGGCGGGCAATTGCTGCCTGCGACACGATGGAGCACGACAGGCCGAAGGTGATGGCCGTCGACCAGGCGGTGAGCAAGGCAAGAGGTTTGCCGCCCGCGAGTTCGGCAATCTCGTAGAAGGCGGTGTCGGCCGATTTAAACTTCATGCCGTTCGCGAGGTCACCAGCAATCCACGTTTGCGCGACGAACAGGCCACCGGCGAGGAGGAGTGCCGCGATAGTCGCATTGCCAACGGTCTTTTTGCTATCGCCCTTTACCTCTTCCGCGAGTGTCGAAATCGCGTCGAACCCGAGGAAGGAGAGGGCGCAAACGGATACCGCGGAGAAGATAAGCTCGCTCTTGAAGACTTCCGGCTGGAAGAGCGGGTTCAGCGTGAGGCGTCCAGCGCCGACGCCGTGGTAGAGCGCATACAGGCCAACCGCGGCAAAGATGGCAAGGACCAGCATCTGTGCATACATGAAGAACTTGTTGACTGCTGCGGTCGCCTGGACGCCGAAGTAGTTCGTCGCTGTGCCAACGCCAAGGAATACGACGACCCACACCCAGCGAGGTACGAGCGGAAAGAGCTGCGAAAGTGCCGCAGCTGCGACCACGTAGGTCAGCGCTGGAATAAGGAGATAGTCGAGGATAAGCATCCAGCCGGCGATGAATCCCGCCGTATCGCCGATGCCCCGTTGTGCGTATGCGTACGCAGACCCTGCGATGGGGAAATCTGCAGAGAGCACCTTGTAACTGAGCGCGGTGAAGAACATCGCGACCATGCCGATGATGTAGGCAAGGGGAACCATCCCGCCCGAGGCATCGGATACGTAGCCATAGATTGCGAACGGCGCGATGGGAATCATGAAGACGATGCCGTATATCACGAGGTCGGCGAACGTCAGGCTACGCTTTAGCTCTTGCTTGTAGCCGAAAGAATCGGTGGACATGGTGCAATTCCTTCCTTGAAAGCGACGGAGTCGGAGAATTTGCGGAGACGGTCGGATTTAGACCGGCGCGATAGCAAAGACGCGGGCGGGGAAGCCGGTGGCGCCGCCGATTTTCGGGAAGGCCACCACTACGAGCGCGCCGACCTCGGGGACTTCGCTGAGATTTGCGAGCAGCTCGATTTGATAGCGGTCCTTGGACAGGACCAGACCTTCGAGCGAGAAGTCCGAGCGCGACGTCGCAGAGCCGGGGTCGGTATCGAGCGTCTCGTGGCCGCACGCGGTCGCGGCGCGCTCGTCGAAGAGGTAGTCAATGACTTCGCGGCTCCAACCCGGCGTGTGTGAGATGCCCGCAGCGTCGCTGTTGACCATGCTGGCGTGGTCCGGCCAACGCTTGGACCAGTCCGTGCGAAGCGCGACGAATGCACCGCGAGGAATGGCACCGTGTCTTCGCTCCCAGTCGATGACATCATCCATCGACACGGTGTAGTCGGGATTCGCCGCAACCTTCTCGTGGATGTCGAGAACCACGAGAGGAAGAAGCTGTTCCCTCACTCCAAGTTGGTCGAGCGGGCGCAGGCCGCCATGGAAGTGGGAGGGCGGGTCAACGTGCGTACCCCATTGCCCGACGTGCGTGAAGACATGCGCCTGGAAGCCGTGCTGGTCGAGATTGAAGAGCGCATCGCGGCTCATCTTGGTGAAGCCTGACCAGAGCGGTGTCGTTTCGTCCGCGGTGTGTGTGAGGTCGACCCAGCGGCCGGTCTTCAGAATTTCGTGAAGTGTCCACAGTGGGTTATTTCCCAGCAATGCGAGCACTTCTGTAGCAGTGGTATGTCCCATCGATGTCTCCGAGAGTTCAGTTGTAAAAACGCGTCGTGAGTCCTTGAAGACTCCGTCCTGTATATGTATTTAAATAGGAATGCTTATAAATTTATAGTGATGCCGTACGCTCATTTCCTTTTGTTCAAGACGCGTGTCTGGTGCTTCGACTGCCGACTCGCGAGAACATAAGCGTCACACGTGCCCTGTCTGAATTCACACTGGCGGTTTGCTTTCGGGTTGCCGACGCCGCGGTTGTTTATCCAGTGGACTGGAAGTTAGTCGATGGGTACAAAGAGCGTCAATGCTACAAAATGCATTTCAGCGGTTTGAAATTCGCCATGGCCCGAACGTGAAAACGACGTCCGTTTGGTGTCAAAAATGGCTACGGGAATACCATTAATCGCCTGTACAAATCAGACAGAGGCTTGTAAGGTCGCGCGGCGAACATGCGGAGAGCATTTAAACACACGCTTAAACAAGCGCATGAAGAATGCGGGACGCTGGGAATGGCGGCGCCTGGTTGACAGCGCCTTTTGAGTGTGCTGCGATTCGCAGACGGGGCATGCGTGTGCAGTGCCGCATAGGAATGGCGTCATGAGGCAATTGAACGACTGGGTACGGTATGCAGACTTCTATCGGAAGTCCCCGTATTCGATATTCCCTCAAGAACATCGCGATTCTCCTGGTCGTCTCAACTTCCACATGATTACGGTGGAGCAGGGTGACCACGAATTCGTGGACCCGAGCGTCCCTGAAACGGTGGTCGCGCTCCCGCTCACCGCTTCCCCGGACAACACCTGGTCTTGGGATATGGGGAACGGTTGGCACAGTGATGCCGCCGCGCCGGGCCGCATGCTTGTCTTGCCCGCGGACAACGCAAGCCGCTGGAAGGTCAAAGGAAACCGTCGCCTCCTATTGCTGACGATTCCTTCGTCGACAGTTCGCCGAATCCTCGGTCCAACGGCCCCGGACGGCTTGACTGAAGCGTTTCTGCCACTTGCGCAAGCGACGTGGGAGGACGAGTTTATTGCTCAGTTGATGACGCGCTTGTGGGAAGCGTCAGCAAGGGGGCATGTGACCGACCGACTGCTCGTTGACGGGGCGGTGACCACAATCGTTGCCCATCTCCTGCAGCGCGCTGGTTCACTGGAGCGACCGGAGAAGTACGTCGCACTTCCACCCTGGAGGCTTAAGCGCATCGTCGAGTATGTCGACTCATGTCTGCATGAGGAAATCGACATCGTGACCCTTGCCGAGATGGCCGGCCTGAGTGTTCGTCACTTTTCACGCGCTTTCAAGGAGGAGGTGGGGGAGACGCCGCATCGCTGGCTAATGGCGCAGCGCGCCGAACGCGCGATGGCGATGTTGAAGGCCGGGAATATGCCGCTTGCCGAAATCGCCAGCGCATGCGGGTTTGCCAGCCAGAGTCACTTCACCCGGGTCTTTCGGCAGGTCACGGGCGAAACGCCGCGGCGCTGGTTCCATTCGACAAAGTGGGAGTGAATGCCGGCGGCCTAAGCAGCGCGTTTGGACCACGTCCCCACTGACGCGACAATGTGTTCGTGCATGGCTTTCGCGGCCGGCGCCAGAGCCTCCCGGCTCAATGACGCGAGGACGATTGCCCGGCTTTCAGCGGGATAGAACGGGAAGACCTGGACCGAGCTTTGATAGTGGTGCAGGGCCAGCTGAGGCATTACGGCAACGCCCAATCCGCTCTCCACAATCGCGATAATCGCGGCGTCGTCAATCGCACGCGCGCTCGATTTGACGGAAATCTTGTGGCTGGCCAGCAGCTGCTGGGTTTCCTTGCCATACCCTTCGCCTTGCAGAACGACGTTGTGTTCTGCCAACTCTTCGACAGTCATGTACGCCGTGCTCTTGGGAGCAAAGCCGGGTGGGGCGATGCAAACAAGCGGGTCTGCATACAGCGGCGTCACATCCAGGCCCGGCGCCGCAGGCAACGTAATGAAGCCCAAATCGACCTGACTCTTCGCTATCCATTCGGCAACGTCGTCGTAGCCACCCTGCTCGATGATGACGTCGATTTTGGGGTACAGGTCGGCAAACGAGCGAATGATGTTGGGAAGCCACGCGACGCTGACGCTGCTGAATGCGCCGATGCGGACGGTCCCTGCTTCAAGCCCCAGAAGCTTCGAGGCCTGCTGCCCCAACTTCTCGTTGCTCTGCAGGACTTCCCGCACGGTCGGCAAGAGAGCTTCGCCTCCTGCGGTCAAACGCACGCCGCTGCGGTTGCGCATGAAGAGCGTGAAGCCAAGTTCCTGCTCGAACGAGGCTAAGGCATGGCTCACAGCAGATGGCGAAAGGTTCAGCTGATGGGCTGCAGCCGCAAAGGTGCCCCGTTCGGCGATGGCGACGAAAACCTCGTAGGCGTTCAGTGACACGGGAAACCTTTACATGAAAAATTTGCACTCATAGATGTAGTAAATCGAATCTTTGCATGTCATCGTCGCGTCATCCAATTCTCGCAATTCGACGCACTTCCTTCTCGGCACTGGAGGACAGGGTTGTTTCCATGCGAGGTGGAGATTAGGGTTTGCCTGTAGCTGTTCGTTAGATGAAGAATTTGCATCTAAAGGTAAATATAAATCTCTTTTTCCGGGGTGTCGATTTCCCTACCATCTCATCATGGCAGATGAGTTTCAGCCACTGCTGTGCGGGTCGCCGCTGGCCAAAGCGCGGTGTCGCGTGGTTGTTGGCGGCATGACGATGGAAAGAGAGGAAGAAGTGTGAACGCAAATAGTGAAAACGCCACCTACGACTACGTCATCGTAGGCGCCGGCTCGGCCGGGTCGGTTCTTGCCGCCCGTCTGTCTGAGGACCCGAACGTGAAGGTCTGTGTCCTCGAGGCTGGTCGCAGTGACCTGCGCCCTTACGTTCGCATTCCTTCTGGCTTCGTCAAAACGCTGACCCAACCGGAAATTACCTGGCAATTCAAAACGGAGCCTTCGGAGGGCAGCGGCGGCCGCAAGATTTCGACGACTCAGGGTCGCGTCATCGGTGGCTCCAGCTCCATCAACGGCATGATGATTGTGCGCGGGCAGCCGGGCGACTTCGACCACTGGGCGTCCCTCGGGAATCGCGGTTGGGGCTACGACGATGTACTGCCGTACTTCGCGCGTTCGGAACGATATACGGGCAAGGGAAACGGCACCGTTCGTGGTCGTACGGGTGAGATTCCTGTCACCCCGATGGACTGGTTTCACCCGGTTTCAGAAACGTTCATTGAGGCGGCCGTAGCTGCGGGCCACAAGCGGAACCCCGACTACAACTCGGGCGACCAGGAAGGTGTCGGGTATTTCCAGCGCACCATTGAAAATGGTTTCCGGGTCAGTGCCTCAGTCGCATTTCTGGCGCCGGCGCTCAAGCGTGGCAATGTCGAATTGATTTCGGGTGTCCGCGCGAAGCGCGTCCTGTTCAACGGGAAGCGAGCTGTTGGGGTCGCGTTCGTGCGCAGCGAAGGAGGCGAAGAGTCGGTGGTGCGTGCGCGCCGCGAGGTCATCGTGTCGGCTGGCACCGCGAACACCGCGCGACTGCTACAGATTTCGGGCGTCGGCCCAGCGAACCTGCTTCAGTCGCTCGGAGTTCAAGTTGTGCATGCGCTGCCGGGCGTCGGCGAGAACCTCGGTGACCACTACTCCGCGCGCATGGTGATGCGTGCGAAGCCCGGCACCGTTACGCTGAACCAAATGGCGCGAGGCGTGAGCCTGGGCTGGCAAATCATGCGTTGGCTCGCAAAGAAGCCCAGCGTACTCACGCTTACCCCCTCCCAGGCGCACTTGTTCTGCAAATCGGCGCCGAACGTCGAGACTCCCGACTTGCAGTGTGTGTTCGTGCCCGGGAGCTACCGGGAAGGCAAGCACTACGTGCTGGACGACTACCCTGGCGTGACTGGTGGCTGGTGGCAACACCGTCCGCTGAGCCGTGGTTACGTACGTGCGCGCTCGACAAATGTGTTCGAAGACCCGGTCATTCAGCCGAACTATCTCGCGCACACGGTGGACCAGGAAGTCATGGTGGCGGGTCTGAAAATCATCCGCGACCTGCTGCACTCACCGACGCTTTCGAAATATCTCGTTGAGGAAACCGTCCCTGGGACCAGCATTCGTACCGATGAGCAGATGCTCGATTTTTGCAGGGCTCACGGGTCGACCGGTTTCCACCTCGTCGGCACTGCGCGTATGGGCCCGAAGAGCGACCCCATGTCCGTAGTCGACGATTCGCTGCGCGTGCATGGCCTCGAAGGCCTTCGCGTAATTGACGCCTCCGTCATGCCGGCAATCACGTCAGGGAACACCTACGCGGCGACGCTGATGATTGCCGAAAAGGGTGCCGACCTTGTCCGCGGCGTGTGCGCATAAGCCGAATTAACTCAATTATTTTGCAGGAGACGGCCATGGCCGCACAGAATCTTGACGCACATTTGCTCATTGACGGACGCTGGCAAGAAGGCAATTCGGGCTCGCAACCCAATATTGACCCGGGCACTGGTGACGCAATTGGCCTTGTCACCCTTGCTGATGCGACTCAGGTGCAAGCCGCACTCGACGCGGCGCAGCGCGCATTTCCCGCATGGAGTGCGCTGACTGGTCAAGCGCGTGGCGCCATCCTCAAGAAAGCGTCGGCACTGCTCGCCGAGCGCCTGGAAGAGGTCGCCGCCGGACTGCTGCTGGAGTCGGGCAAGACGAAAGCGGATGCGACTGGCGAGCTTCGTCGTACGGTCGAGACGCTTGCGTGGAATGGCGAAGAAGCCAGCCGTATCAGCGGCAAGGTTCATCAGGGTATCGTCGCCGGCAGCACGCGTTTGTCAGTGCCGACGCCTCTCGGTGTCGTCGTCGCAATTACCCCGTGGAATTTTCCCGCAGTGCTCGTCGGCCGCAAGCTCGGTGCGGCGTTGGCCGCGGGTTGCACGGTGGTGCTCAAAGCTTCGGAATTCACGCCGTACAGCGCACGTGCCATCGTGCAGACGCTGGTCGACGCCGGCTTGCCGGATGGCGTTGTGAACCTCATCTACGGCGACCCGGCTGCAGTGAGCGAACAGCTGCTTGCATCGACTGTCGTGAAGGCGGTGTCCTTCACTGGCTCAACGCAAGTCGGAAAGCGTCTGGCAGCTCTCGCAGCGCCGAACCTGATTCGACCGATTTTCGAACTCGGCGGGCACGCTCCGGTCATCGTCTGGAGCGACGCGGACATCGAAAAGGTCATTCAGGTGACTGCGCCTGCCAAGTTCGGCTCGGCTGGGCAGTCGTGCGTAGCGCCGACGCGTTATCTCGCACACCAGTCGGTTCATGACGCACTCGTCGAGGCCCTCGCGGCAAAAGCGCAGACCTACAAGCTTGGTCACGGCAACGAAGAGGGCACGACGCTGGGCTCCGTTGCGCATGCTGGCCGCGTGGCATCGTTCCTTCAGCTGGTTGACGATGCAGTCGCCAAGGGCGCGGTAATCCGCACTGGCGGAAAGAAAGTTGACCGTCGCGGGTTCTTCGTCGAACCGACCGTCCTTTCGTCCATCTCGAGCGACGCGGAGATTCTGGTCGAAGAGCCGTTCGGGCCGGTCGCAACCGTTCAATCCATCAACTCGGTGGACGAAGCCATCCAGTTGGCGAATGCCGGCCCGTACTCCTTCGCGGCATATGTATTTACCGATTCCATCGCCGTGCGGGACAAGCTCGTAGCAGGTCTCAATGCCTCGAATATCGGTGTGAACCAGACGGCGCCGTCGCTGCCTGACGTAGCGCTTGGAGGCCTCGGAAACAGCGGTTACGGATACGAAGGCGGGACCGAAGGCGTACTCGCGTACATGCATCTTCGCTTGGTCAGCCAGTCGGCGGCCTAAGAAGCTACGGCGCATTCACAACTCTTTCGACGGTCAGAAATCACTATGTCCAGCGTTACCATCCAGAAGGTTCTCGCGAGCCCCGGTGTCGGCTCGTTCTTCTTCGACGACCAGGCGGCCATCAAGGCTGGCGCCAAGCGCGACGGCGCCGCATACATCGGCAAGGCGCAAACCCCGGGCTTCAAGGCTGTCCGCGAGCCGTCCGAATCCGTTTCGGTCATGTTCCTGCTCAGCGACGGCTACATCGCCAAGGGCGACTGCGCGAGTGTCCAGTACACCGGTGTCGGAGGCCGCGAGCCGCGCTTTCACGCAGACCAGCTCGCTGTGCAGATTGAACAGGAACTCGCTCCGAAGCTCGTCGGTCTCGACGTTCGTTCGTTTCGCGAGACAGCAGTATTCGCCGAGAACGCCATCGACCAGATGTTCGCTGCCAAGCGGGCTGCCGCCTATGGGGTCTCTCAAGCACTCCTCGACGCGGCTGCGCATGCTGCCGGTCACCATCTGATGGCGCAGGTCATCAAGGATGAGTGGAAAATCGAGCGGCCTCTGGCCGCCGTACCTATCTATGGCCAGTCAGGCGACGAGCGCTACACGAACGTCGACAAGATGATTCTGAAGCGCGTGCCGGTCATGCCGCATGGTTTGATTAACACGCCCGACCTCGTCGGTGCAGACGGCGCGGCGCTGGAGACGTACATCAACTGGCTGCGTGCTCGCATCGAACAACTGCGCGCGTCCGAGGACTACCAGCCGGTCATTCATATCGACGTCTACGGACTCATCGGTGCAGTTGCGGGTGGCTCGGTCGAAACCACGGCCGACATCATCCAGCGCTTCGAGCGTGCAGCCGGTCCGCACGAACTTCGTATCGAGCATCCCATGGATGCAGGCGGTCGCGATGCCCAGATTGAGACGCTCGGGAGCCTGCGTCGCCTGCTCAAATCGCGTGGCAGCAAGGCGGCAATCATGGCAGACGAGTGGGCAAACACGGCCGAAGACATCCATCTGTTTGCAACAGCGGGTGCCGTGGACATGATTCAAATCAAGACGCCAGACCTCGGCTCGCTGCACAACTCCATCGACGCAATCCTCGACTGCCACAAGCATGGCGTTGGCCCTGTGCTCGGTGGAACGTGCGCCGAAACCGATGTATCTGCACGTGCCACCACCAACATCGGTGTGGCGACTGGGGTGACGCAGATGCTCGCGAAGCCGGGGATGGGTTTCGACGAAGGTTTCAATATCGTTTTCAACGAGATGAATCGCGCACTCCGCATCGCAGAACTGCTTCGCTGAAGCAGTTCCTTCAACGGTCCGCGATAGTCCACGCGGACCGGCTGATTGAGGCGGTCATTCGCGTCCCTCCCGTAGATTGCACCAGACAGTAGGAAGATTGAAAATGACAGGTCCGCTCGCCGGAATTACGGTCGTCTCTCTGGAGCAGGCGATTGCAGCTCCCTTTGCAACACGACAATTAGCGGACCTTGGCGCCCGCGTTATCAAAATCGAACGCCCGGGAGTGGGCGATTTCGCGCGGGCCTACGACGACAGGGCCAACGGTATATCGTCGCACTTCGCGTGGACCAATCGCTCGAAAGAAAGCCTTACTCTCAACACGAAACACGATGGCGCTGACGTAATCCTCCACGCGCTGCTCGCAAAAGCAGACGTCTTCGTGCAAAACCTCGCACCGGGTGCGACGGGTCGTATCGGCCTCGACTACGAGTCGCTGAAGGACCAATACCCTGGCCTGATTGTGTGCGATATCTCGGGATATGGGAGCAACGGGCCGTACACGAACAAGAAGGCGTACGACCTGCTCGTGCAGGCAGAGGCGGGCTTCCTGTCAGTGACCGGGACGCCGGACGATATGGTCAAGGCGGGTTGTTCCATCGCGGACATCGCGGCAGGGATGTACGCCTATACGAATATCCTGGCTGCGCTCATTCAGCGACGCAAGACAGGCCGTGGCTACCGTATCGACGTCTCAATGCTGGAGTCGATGGCAGAGTGGATGACCTTCCCGCTCTATTACGCTTTCGATGGCGCATCGCCGCCTCCGCGCGCTGGCGCTTCCCACGCCACCATTTACCCCTACGGCCCGTTTGAAGCGAACGATGGCAAGACGGTCATCCTCGGGCTGCAGAATGAACGTGAATGGGCCAACTTCTGCGAGCTTGTCCTCAAGGCGCCCGACCTCGCTACGGATGAGCGCTTCGAGACGAATGCGAAACGGAGCCAGAACCGCACAGAATTGCGCGCCATCATCGACCAGGTTTTCACGGGTATGAACAGCGATGAACTGGTAACCCGGCTGGATGCTGCGGATATTGCGAACGCTCGCGTGAATGACATGGCGGGCGTGTGGGAGCATCCGCAGCTCAAGGCTCGCGAACGCTGGCGCACGGTCGATTCGCCTGTCGGGAAAATTCCGGCGCTGATTCCCCCGGGCGGTGTCTCTCCCGAAGCGCGTATGGACCCGATTCCTGCTGTCGGCCAGCATACGGCTGGCATCCTCTCCGAGCTTGGCTTTACGCAGTCGCGCATTGACGAGCTTCGGGAAACTGGCTGCGTTTGACAGGAGGGATAGAGATGAAGGACCTTAACAATGCGGTCAGCTTCCTGTTCGTCCCGGGCGACCGTCCGGAGCGCTTTGAGAAAGCCGTTCGCTCCGGAGCGGACGTCGTTATCGTAGACCTCGAAGACGCGGTATCGCAGACGAACAAAGCGGCAGCGCGCAGCGCGGTTCTCGAAGAGTGGGAGTCGTTGAGCGCGATTGCAAACGAAACGAACGTAACTCCGTGTATTCGCATTAACGCTTTGCGCGAAGAAGTGGCGCGACATGACGTTGCCCTATGCCACCTCCTGAAACCGTCCCTGGTTATGGTGCCCAAGGTCGAATCTCGGGATGACCTGAGCATCATCGCAAGGGAAGTGCCAGATGCTGGCGTGTTGGCGCTTATCGAATCGGCGACTGGCGTTCTTGAGGCCAGGGCAATTGCGACGGCACCCAATGTCGCAAGGCTCGTGTTGGGGTCAGTGGACCTGATGCTGAATCTTGGCGTTACGAATGACCGCGAGCCGCTTGACGCGAGTCGCTCGATGCTTGTGCTTGCATCGGCTTCGGCAGGCATCGGTGCGCCGGTCGATGGCGTTTGCACGTCAATCACTGACCTCGACCTCGTGAAAGCCGATACGGAACGTGCGCGCTCCTTCGGCTTTGCAGCCAAGCTGTGTATCCACCCGAAGCAGATTGCAGCGGTCGCCGCCGCGTTCAGCGTTTCGGACGAAGAGTTCGCGTGGGCATCGGAAGTCGTTGCGGCTTCGAAAGCCAGTGCGGGAGCGGCGACGACAGTCAACGGCGCAATGATTGATTTACCAGTCTTGCTGCGCGCACTCCGGATAGTTGCCAGACGGAACGAGGCTGCACAGGCTGCTACATCGAGCTAGCAGCTCAGCTAGCGTTCACACACGCGCGCCGGTTCGCGGCGCCAAACCAGGCTTGGGCGTGGTCCCGATTGCCCGAATGGGCAAGGGGACCGGCTGCCCGGAACGCCCCACGAAGAATTAGATTGGAGACAACTCGGTCATGCAAAGCTCTGAAAAAGGGGCGGGCGGTGCGCTGCACCGCGGCCTCGGCAATCGCCAGATTCAACTGATGTCGATTGGTGGCGCAATCGGTACGGGCCTGTTTATGGGTTCGGGAAAGACAATCAGTGTTTCGGGAACGTCGATACTTATGACGTACATGACAATTGGATTCGTCCTGTTTCTCACCATGAGAGCGATGGGTGAGATTCTGCTTTCGAATCTCGAATTCAAATCGTTCTCGGACTTCTGTAGTCACTATATCGGCCCGTGGGCGGGGTACTTCATCAGCTGGTCGTACTGGCTCACGTGGATTGTGGTTGCAGTGGCGGACTGTACCGTCATCGGAGGCTATCTTCGCTTCTGGTTTCCGACCTTGCCGCTCTGGATACCCGCGGTAGCCGTTCTGACGACACTTCTTGTCCTCAATCTCGTCGCTGTCCAGATTTTCGGTGAACTCGAATTCTGGTTCGCCTTGGTGAAGGTCGTTGCAATCGGTGCCCTCATCATCGTAGGGCTGTTCATGATTTTCGGCGGCTATATGGCGCCGACGGGTGTTCGCGCCTCCTTCGGCCATCTTGTCGAACATGGTGTCATGTTCCCGTTTGGCATCTCGGGATTCTTTGCCGGCTTCCAGATTGCAATCTTTTCATTTGGCGGCATCGAACTCATCGGGACGACAGCTGCGGAGACTCGTGACCCCCATCGCAATCTGCCGCGTGCAATCAATGCGGCTCCAATACGCGTCCTCCTTTTTTACGTGCTGGCGCTCGCTTGCATTATCTCGGTATCGTCGTGGCCGGAGATTGCTGCGAACAAGAGCCCGTTCGTCCAGTTGTTCATGCTGGCCGGTTTCCCCGCGGCAGCCGGCGTCATCAACTTTGTTGTCATCACGTCGGCTATGTCTGCGGCGAACAGCGGTGTATTCGCCACGAGCCGGATGTTGTTTGGCTTGGCTGCGAGCGGACACGGCTCCAAATTTTTCCTGAAACTGTCGCGCTCGGCAGTTCCGATGCGCGGCCTTCTGTTCTCGAGTGCCTGTATGTTCGCGGGCCTTTCGGTGCTGCATTTCATACCCGAGGTGATGGGCGCGTTCACCATCTTGACCACGGTCTCGGCAATCCTTTACATCTTTGTGTGGGGGATGATTCTCGTCGCGTATATGCGGTATCGCCGTCGCGACCCCGAACTTCACCGGAAGTCTGCCTATAAGATGCCTGGGGGGCTGTTCGCCGCCTGGGTGGGTCTCGCGTTCTTCGTCGCGATGATTTGGCTTCTGGCGCTGGAGCCCGACACTGCACAGGCACTTCGTGTGATGCCCGCGTGGTTCCTGGGACTTGCAGTGATGTACCGGGTCAGGAAGGCGAGGCGTGGCACGCCCGCGGCGACCACGGCTGCTCAACTCAGCGTCGACTAGTCCTCACCCTCGCGCATGCCCATCACAGCCAAAAGCGCAGAGGTGCCGCAAACACGTTGCACAGAAGGTCACGGTGCAAGAGGGGGGCAGGGTGGGTGTCCGCCGAGCGAGCACACCATCAAAATTTGTCCGGTCCTCCGACGGCCAGACAGAGCATCGACAAATCGTTGATGACTAGATGGCGCCCCTGCGCAATCGGCTGCGACGGGACGGCGACGCTGTGTTCTTCCCGCCGCAGCCATGCTGCCTGGAGGCCGGCGCCCAAGGCTCCTACAACATCGAGGTCGTAGTCGTCGCCGACGTGGAGCATCTCGGCCGGCGCAATGCCCGCGGCGCACGCCGCCGCATGGAATATTCCGGCGGCCGGCTTCGCGATTCCGAGTGAACCAGCGCTCAAAGTTAGTCGGAAGAATTCGCTTCCGCCCGTCATGCGTAGGTCAGCATTGCCGTTGGTCACCGCAATTAAGGGAAACCGGGCGCTGAGCCATTGAAGGGCAGGCATGACGTCGTCGTAAAACTGCACTTCGTGGCGTGCAGCGACGAAGATTCTGTAGGCATCGTCGGTCAGCGAAACGTCTTCGCCTGCCATTTCCAAGGCGAGTCGAATTGAGCCAATTCGCAACGCGCGAAAGTCGCCGGGGAGTCCCGGCTGCGAGCGCTCGTAGTCGTCTCTCAAACGGCCAAGCGCCTGACGTGTCGACAAAACCGTCGCAACTCTCGGGGCCTGTTCCAGGAGCCAGGAATGTAGCGTCCCCTCCGCCCGCTCAACGACAGTCTTGAAGGACCACAGGGTGTCGTCAAGGTCGAACGAGATAGCCGATACTCCACTTAAAGACATACCGAACTTCCGAAAACTTGTACCAGGCTTTGCATTCGTTTTCTGCGACCAAACTGCTCAATAGCCCATTCTATGTGAGACTTGATGGGGCGCTATCATTTGGCGCGCCGGCACTGCCCTGAACGACCTTGCGTGGGCAGATTGGTATCCGTGTGCTTTCGCTCATCGGCGAGCCCGTATGCAGATGAACAATCAGGTCAAAGGAAGTAGAACGCCTGGAAAGCAAGAGGGCCGTTGCCGGGCCGGCGAGCGCCCGTGTAGCGTGCCAGCACCATGGGCGAATGCACGTGCCCATGCCCACTGGAATCTCGAACGCCCTGAGTGAAGTCATATTCGGAACCCGGGTGGGCTCCGAAGTCGCGACAACCTGAATCAGCGGCGCCGTCAGCGGCACAGTCACCTGTTGCGTCAAGTGCCGTGCTTCGAGTCGTCGAACCAGCTCGCTATCGTCGCCGAAACTGGTCCACAGAATCTCCGTTTCGTTTGCCTCGCCGGCGTCGAAAAGATGCTCGCGCCATATCGAAAGAGTTTGACTCTGGAAGTACGGGTCGTCGCCCGAGTTCGTAGTTCGCCTTCCCAGCACCCAGCCATACGGGGCAAAGGCATCCGGGGTGAGCGCTTCGACAGAAATCAGAGGGATGGACATGGTAAGGATTGCGAGGCTGCACCCAATGGGTGTCGAACTCAAGAGTGCTGACCGGGGGCCGGGCGACCCCGGAGTTTCTTTGGGGGCGCCCGGCCGCGTTCACATCTTGACTTCGTCGAGGAACGTCTTCTTTCCGTCCCGGTAGCTGTAAATCGTGATGACGCCGTGCTTCAGGTCACCCTTTGTGTCGAAGGTGGTTTCCCCCGTGACGCCTTGATAGTCCGTGGCGGGCATGGCCGCGAGGATTTTCGCCGGGTCGGTGGAGTTCGCGCGACGCATCGCGTCCACGAGGATGTAGACCGCGTCATATGTGAACGGCGCGTAGATTTCCATCCCTTGATTAAAGCGCTTCTGGTACTTCGCCTTGAATGCACTTCCTCCCGGCATTTTTTCCGGCGCGGTTCCCGGCTGTGAGCAGACTACCCGCTCCGCGCCGCTACCCGCCAGGTCAGGCAGCTTGTCGGAGCAAACGCCATCGCCGGCAAGGATTTTTGAACGCAACCCGAGTTGTACTGCTTGCTTGCTGAACGGGCCGCCTGTCGCGTCTTCGCCGCTGTACATGATTGCATCCGGGTTCTCGCCCTTGATTTTCGTCAGAATCGCGCGGAAGTCGACCGCCTTATCGTTGGTGGCGTTCCGGGATGTCACATTGACGCCCAGACTCCTGACCGTTTTCTCGAACTCATTTGCGAGACCCTGGCCGTAGGCTGTTTGCCACCGACTTGATGTGCAACTGCTTGACCGCATATTCGGCCAGCGCCGGACCTTGCTGCGCATCGGTCGCAACCACACGATACGTTGTTTTGAACCCCTGTTGCGTGAAAACGGGATTGGTCGACGATGGTGAAATTTGCGTGACGCCCGCGTCGCTGTAGATACGGGAAGCCGGAATGGATGTTCCGGAGTTAAGGTGTCCCACCACAGCAACAACCTTGTCGTCGACAAGCTTCTGCGCGACTTGAGTTGCAGTCTTCGGGTCAGCCGCGTCGTCCTGTGCGTCGAGTCGTAACGTAACCTTCTGACCAGCGATTACCAGCCCCTTCGCGTTGATTTCCTCGACGGCAAGTCGTGCACCGTTTTCGTTGTCGTTGCCGAGGTGCGCAATCGCACCGGTAAGCGGGGCGACATGGCCAATCGTCACCGTTTCGTCGGCGTAGGCACTTTGTGTCAAACCAGCAACTGCCACGGTGCTAATTGCCGTGGCCATCAGAAGTCCTGATTTCATCCTCTTTCTCCTCTTTCGTCTAACAACCCCAAACCGTAGGCATTCAAGCCGACCCGGATTCCTGATGTTCTTGCGACGACGTTGTCGACATCGATTGCATGACTTGCTCTCCAGTCACAACATCGCCGGCACCCATCATTGCCGAGTCGTAAATCGTCGAACACATGTTGTCGCGGAAGGGAGCAACGCGAAGGCTGCTTTAGACAAAAGCTGTCCTTTCTGGGATAAGAAATCCGGCGTCCTGTGAACGCGCGCATAATACTCAAGCCAGTCAAGACGTAACAAACCGGGACAACGCACCATGTCACTCTTGAAAAGACTATTCGGGATTCTGGGAGGGGATTCTCGGGCGGCAGTCGAACCAAAGCTCAAACAGTCACCATCCGAGCAGCCTTCCAGGAAGGCGGAAAAGGCGACCGCCGCCTCTGCTGCCGGGTCTATCCGACTCCCATCAAAGATTGACGACCTCATGGATTTCGGTCTGGCGAAGCACTCGCTCAACAAGCGATGGTCCGTCGGCTACTGGGACCCCGGTCCGGACGCACACCTAAATCGAAGGAAATCTGTTCGACTTCGCGACAACACTACTGGTCGCGTCGTTGCCGAAGTCAACGACCTTGAGCGGCCTTTTTCCGTTGATGTTGCAGACAACGGGATATTTGGTGTCAACGACGCAGGACCGTCCGCGGAGCTGTCCGCCAATCTGGTTATTTTCGATGCGGGCGGGAAGAGGGTGTACGGCCGCGCATACAAGGCGAACCTGTTCGGGTTCAGTATCTCGCCCTGCGGCCGGTATGTCGCGAGCCAGACCTGCAATTCGTCGAACGAAGATAGCTCTATCCTTGAGATACATGATGTTGCTCAGCAGCGAGTGCTCGCCTCATGCATGCCTGTCGCGGGCTGGACCTCGGAATACACGTTTGAAATCGAGGATGGAGAACTTAAACGTGTATTCGCAAGAATCGACCGACTGGGGCGGTTCGCTTACTCGCCGACTGGCGAGTTTTTGGATGCAAAGAAGTTTATGACCGCGCGGCTCACTAAAGGCGACCCGTGGACACGCATTAGGGCCGCGGGAGAACTGGTCCAGACCGACGAGTCCGTAAAAGCAGTGAAGCGGGCCTATGATGTCGTTGACGCAACGATTTCTGCTTTTCAGCCAGGGCAGGACAGTAGGTGGCTGGCAGGTGCCTATCGCCTTAAGGGCGAATTGCTGGAAAAGATGGACAAAGCAGGCGACGCAATCGAGGCTTACCGCGCTGCACTAGGGCTCGATGCAAAGATTGGAGTCAAGAAGCGGTTGGCCGCGATGGAGAAGGCTGCTTCGCAGCAGCCGTCGCTCAAGGCGCCGGCTGGACACCGCGAAGACGGAACTGGTTCAGGTGAAGTTCAACGCTGAGTTCAGGCGCTGGAGGTGTGTTCCTGGGGCTTTGTTGCAAGGCGAGTGCCAGCAAAAGGGTCGTTGCGCCAGTCCACTATAGGCTTGCTGGTAGGTTCTGGTTCAGCAGGTTCGCTAATTTCGAAATGCTGTAGCGATTGCCCCGCCGCCGTCGCTTGAACAACCCACTGGGGCGGCGCTCCTTTGCCGTCCCAAGTGTGGCCAGCAGCGTCCCGATAGCGCGCCGCGCGCAGTCGCTCTTGGTCCGCGGCGATAGAAGCGGCGACATCCTCTGGGTCGATTTCAAGCTCAGCCATCTTGCGCCGAAGATAGGCCACTATGCTTTCGCGTTTCCGTTCATCCATCTGGTTGTGCTCGCCCTGAATGCAATCCTTGAGCAGGTAATCGCAGGTTGCCAGGATGACACAGGCTGATTACGATGCGCTCAGGGAGTCGCCCGAGACATGAACGCGCTCACCCACCTGGACCGGTGGCTGTGTCGAATAGTTGAAGTTTCGGTAGCTGCCGTCCTGCATCCTCACCTGCACCTGATAGCTCGTCGCCTTGCGTACAGCATGCTCAATGCCATTGCCCGCAAGGCCACCGCCGACGGCGCCGGCAATTGTCGCCAGAACGCGACCGCGACCCGCGCCGACCTGATTTCCCAGCAGCCCACCGGCGACTGCCCCGCCTACGGCCCCGAGACCCGTTGTCGGTTCGGGTTCCTGTACCGTATTGATGGCAACGACTTCGCCGACGTTCGGGTCAACGGCGACTTGTCTCGGAGCGGATTGTGCCGACGACTGATATGCGTCGCCGCTGTTCGCATACCTTGGGGGCTGCTCAACCGACACATTATGGTGATGACGGACGCGCGGTTGGGCGGGCGCTTCTTCCCGGGTGACGCGCTGCTCCACGTTCGGTTGCGGCGAAGCAACCGGAGCACTGGCGATTTGTGCCGCGACCGGTGTAGCTTGCGTCGGAGGCACTGTCACGGCTCGGGACGTCGGAAGAACGCCTGTCATTGCCGCGATACCTGTCGCGCTGGCGAGGATAACTGCCACGGCTGCGCCCGCAACCAAAGGGTGAATGCGACTACGAGGGGATGAACTGGAAGTCAGGTTGGTACTCATGTCGCGCTCCGTTGATGTGTGCCTGCTAGAACGCCGCAATTGACACAGTGGTGCACCGGAGGAGTGTGAGTTTTGTAAGCAGTTGTAGTGCTCTCCTGAGAGGCGAAGGGAAAGCGTCTTCGAGAGCGGATCGTTAAAGCGTCAAGGACGTCAGTTTCGTTTCCCGGTCCTGATAATTCTCTGGTTGCGTCTCCGGTCCGTCGCGCCAATAGTCCAAGGGGTTGACTTGGCGGGGTACTTGCGTCGCGCTGCCCGAGGTTCATTGTGGCCAGAGAGTAGTCCAGTCGCTCGACTCAAGCCGAACGACTGGCGCTAACACGGCGATGCAAGTTACCTTTGCGAGGAAATACTAGGCCGCTTTTCCCCGATACGGCGAAAATTTTTCGACCGTGGTCCGCTCGAATCCGACCTGAAGCGTTCATTCCTAGTCCATTGCGTCATTGAAAAAGCACCTTATTTGGTATTCAATGAAACGCATGGAAAAGATGAATTTGACCACGCTTGAGCGCAAACAATTGCTGTCAGCAACTCGTAGCCAAACGGTGCGCGCAGCGGACGCGCGGCGTGCACGGCTGATCTTGATGCTTGATGAAGGCGAAGCACGTGAGGCGATCATGCAGCGGCTGCGATGTGACTCGCGCTTCATTACCCGTTGGTCGAGTCGGTTTTTGGC
>NZ_JAMBPS010000084.1:0-21192 GCF_024206515.1 Paraburkholderia sp. CNPSo 3281
GAATCCCCGTGGCGCATGCGCACGAGAACCTGCCGATATTGATGCATCTCGATTCTCCGTCGGCCCATCGCAGCCTCCCTTGGGGGATCACGCCCCACAAGTTAAGCCTGCAATGAGCATCACGATCGAGATGCTCGGTTCCTTCCCTGGCTCCTATATGCCGGAAACGAAGTGGCTCCTTTATGCCGAAAACGCCCCGGTTCCTTTATGCCGGAAGCTCGATGGCTCCTATATGGCGGAAGATGACATATGGTGGGGACCGCTCCCGGTCACCCTGCTTGAATTGTTCCCGACGCGTGTGCGTTTTAGTTGCTCGGCCATCGGAGTCAACGTCGCTTACGCAGTCTTTGGTGGCACCGCTCCGCTTCTGGGCACCTCTCTCGTGCAGGTGACTGGCAGCAATCTAGCTCCCGCAGTGTACGCAGTAGTGGTGATGCTGATCAGCCTGAATATCGTCAGTTTCATGTCGGAAACGTACAGAAAGCCTTTGTTATAGACGAACGAACATGGGTAGCGCTGAAGCGAAGCATTGCAGGAAGGGGGCGTAAAGCAAATTACTGTCGATCCGGCAATACAACCCCGTGGTCCGTGTAAAGGCTTCTGCTCAAAAAATCAGATTTTAAATTTGCATGACTAACAATTCTGTGTCTTTGCTGAGGATTTCAGTTGTTGCGGGCGAAAGCTTTCCTCCAGCACTTCGCATCAGAAACGAGACAAAAAATATGGTTTGGAGGATAAAATGGGAACATTGAAACAAAGCGTTTTCGCGGTCTCTTTATCTCTGTTGTCCCCGCTCGTGCTCGCACAGAGCTCTGTAACACTCTACGGTATCGTCGAGGACGGAATCACATACGTCAACAATAGCGGTGGCAAGGGAGGCGTGGTGGCCCTGACGTCGTCAATCGCTCAAGGAAATCGCTGGGGGCTGCAGGGTGCTGAAGATTTGGGAGGCGGATGGAAGACCATCTTCAAACTTGAGAACGGTTTCAATCCGAACAATGGAAAGTTGGGAAATGGTGGGCTTTTATTTGGACGAACTGCATACGTTGGGTTGACTTCAGACAGGTTTGGCACTCTGACGGTCGGCCGACAATATGACGCCGTTCCCGATTTTTACGCCTTAACAACAATGAACGGGAACTGGGGTGCGTACTTCTCGCACGTCAACGACATCGATAATTCCGACAGCACATATCGCATTAACAATTCCCTGAAATACGCTACGCCAACTCTGGGCGGCCTTCAGTTCGAAGCCCTTTATGCTCTTGGGGGAGTCCCAGGTTCCATTGCAGCCAATAGCACGGTATCCGCGGGGCTTCGATACTCCAGTGGTCCGCTGTACGTAGCTGCTGTATACACATCTTCGAAGCAGCCCGCGACTCAGTTTCCTGACGGCAACTGGGTTGCAAATGAAGCTCACCCTAGCATCAACGGCGCCTTCGGATATGTCGGGCATCCTGCCAGCATGCAAGTCGCTGGTGTAGGCGGGACTTATCAAATCGGCGCAGCAAGGCTGGGTATTTCGTACGATAATGTTCGATTCGCGTCAGCGAACGGTACGAACAGTTCGTCCATATTCAACAACTACGAGGTGTGGGGTCAGTATTACATTACCCCGTCCGTCGCCTTGGCTGGTGGGTATACCTTTACGACCGTAGCTGCAGCTAACGATAGCGATGGCGGTCATCCCAAATACCATCAGTTCAACATTATTGCCGACTGGTTTCTGTCGAAGCGAACTGACCTGCAACTTCTCGCAGTGCTCCAAACAACTTCGGGAGGCGCCTTCGCAGATATCTACAACGGCTATCCGGCCACGCAGTCCAGTACAAATCGCCAGATCCTTACCCGGCTCGGTATAAGACACAAGTTCTAAATTTCTACGGAGTAACTGCTCACGCAAATGCGCTGAACGCTGAACAGTTACTCCGGCCTTCGGGCGGTCGCTCGGCTGAGATGGCTACCAAGGAATCCTCGACCGCCTTGACGGTACGCGCGAAGTCAGCCCAACCGGCAAGCACAAGCCTGGTGATGCACGAGGCCGACACGCGGACGCACGGCACGACGCGCGAGGTGCCGGTCAAACGTTTCGACGATGTCGAACAGGCGCCGTTGCAGCCGCTTCCCGATGTGCCGCTAGAGCTGGCAACCTGGACGCGCGTGAAGGTCCATCCCGACGACCATGTGCAGTTCCAGCGCGCCGACTATTCCGTGGATTTGCCCCTACATCCCCGGACACCGCCTCACACTTGAGTTGATGAATCGGTCCTGCGCCTGAATTCGCGTGGCGAGCGATACTTCAGGGCGCTATGAGGGTGTCCGCCAGACCGCGCCAGGAACGCGTAGCACGGTGGCCGATCACATGCCGCCCGCCGCACAGGCCTGGCAACTGCACGACACCCAATGGTGTCTGAGAGGGCGCAGCGTGTCGGGCCGTCCTGCCACTCGCTGGTTCACGCACTCTTCGGCGATCAGGTTCTCATCAAGCTGCGTGTCGTACAGGGCGTGCTGCGCTCCGCCCAGCAGGTCGGCGCGTCGCGCCTGGAAGCGGCCTGCCGTCGCGCGAATCATTTCGGCACGCCAAGCTACAAAGCCGTCAAGCTGATCCTGCAGAAAGGCCTTGATCAGATGTGGCTGTCGACCAAACCTGTTGAATCGGGCGCGACCACCTACACACACGGCGGCCGCTTCTGCCGCGACGCTATCTCGGCCCAGCTGTCAGCTCTGTTGCCAGCCAATCGAACGATGACTCGACGTGTGCGATCAGTTCCCGGCGCGCCCCGGCTGCGTCCCTCTTCACGATAGCGTCGACGATTGGTTCGTGACGCATCGCAAGCGTTTCCTTAACGAGAGGAGGATCCCGCGTCAACCGAATCACGGTATTCAACTGCTCCTGAATCTGGATTTCCTGTCGGAGCAGGTGCGGAGACTTCGACGCGTCCGCTATAAGCGTATGGAGGCGGGCATCAGCCATGCGCCTCGCCGGGAGATCCGCCGTATGTTCGGCAAACTCGTTGGCGGCCGCCCGAATTGCGGCGAAGTCTGACTCGGTCCCGCGTTCCGCCGCAAAAAAGCAGGCTTCGCCCGAAATCGCGCGGCGCCAGTCAATCAGGCTTCGCAACTCCCCGAGTGACATAGTGCGCGCCTTCGCTGCGTTCAGCAGCCGCTCCCCAATGTCCATGGGGACAGACGTTCCGCCGAATCGTCCACGGGTCGTTACGAGCAAACCGAGGTCTCGGAGCGATGCAAGAGCATTGCGAAGGGTCATTGGTGCAACGCCCAGGGCACGCGCCAACTCGTCCTCACGTGGCAGTTTTTCCCCCGCCTTCAGTTCTCCCGTCGTGATCGCCTCCGACAGCCGCCTCGCGATCGCTTCAGGCGCACTCTGCCCACTGATTGGGGTAAGCCCGGAGCCGAAAAAGTTATTTTCCATAAACGATAGATGTTAGAGTTTTAACTCGTTACCAATACCCATCAGCATCATGATACAGAGAAATTCCTCCGAAGTAGCGCCCCGCCGAAACGTCCTGGTCTCGTACGTTCTGGATCCGCGGTGCACGCCGCCGGCATTGGACAGATCGATCCGGTCGTTAAGCGAACGCATAATTAATCAACTCTCAGCGGTCGGCATTAACGGCGTGCTCGTCAATGCCGCCACCGAAAATCGCCCCGATGTCGACTTTGCCGAGAAATGCGATGGGATCCTTCTCCTAGGCGGAAGCGACGTAGACCCGGCGAAATATGGCCAGGAGGTTGACGCGCAGGCTGGAGTTTATGGATTGATTCCTGACGCGGACGACTTCGAAATCGCGCTCGTGCGCAAATCCATAGGATTGGGTCTGCCCCTCCTTGGAATCTGCCGCGGGATGCAGGTGCTCAACGTCGCTCTCGGCGGTACGCTCTTGCAAGACATCGGCCTAGGCACAATGCACAACCTTCCGGGTTTCAATGCCGAAATGGTCAGCCATCCCGTTCGTCTTGCCGCCAACACAAAACTCTCATCAATATACGAGACAGAGGAGATCGTCATTCGCTCCGGTCACCACCAGGCAGTGCGCACGGTTGGAACCGGACTTCACGTTTGCGCGACTGCCTCAGACGGCACCGTCGAAGCAATCGAACTAGCCGGAGAAAGCTGGACAGTCGGCGTTCAGTGGCATCCAGAAGATCACTACGCGAACGCCGCACACTTTTTCGCTCTGTTTCAAGCATTCGCAGACCAGTGCGAGCGTTACGCAAAGACCAAAAATACTGTGCAGTCGGTCAGTAATTAAGGAGAAAAAGATGAAAATGCTTCGCACGCGCTCGTGCATTTTTCTGGCTTCCGCTGCGGTTCTCGTAGCTGGATCGACGCTCGCACGCGCGGCGGACCCGCGCGAAGGTTTCAGCTTCGGTTCGTGCACTTTGACGGGCAAACCAAACACTATTTCGCTTACCACGCTCGAGAAGGACACGCTGACAGTCGCAACGCCCCTTCCGAATCCTGGCTGGTGGAACGGCACGTCGCCATCGTCAATCAGCAGCGGATTCGAATACTGTCTTGCTGCTGACATCGCATATCGCGCGGGCCTCCATCACCTGAAGATCGTTAATATGGCGTGGGACCAGTACATTTCAGGCACGAGCACCGGATACGACATTGCTCTTGGGAGCACAACTATCACTCCCGCCCGGCAAAAAGTATTCAACTTTTCAAGACCGTATTTTTCTGCCGGGCTTGGAGTGGCAACGCTCCCTTCCAACAACATCTCTGAAGGCAACGTCAAGGCCAAACGGATTGCAGTGCTTCAAGGAAATGTGGGCGCAGACTGGGTGACCCACATCCTGAAGCCTCAATCGGTCCTGGTGTACCAAAGTTCACCTGACATGTTTACTGCTCTTATGGCGCACCAGATCGACGCTGTAGTGACTGACACGACGCTAGCTCTGACTCAAGCAAAGATGTCCAACGGTAACATCCGCGTCGTGGGGCAATACAACGTGGATCAAGGCTACGGCATTATCACCGCCAAAACGTCAGTCAACACACAAGCAATTGACAAAGCTGTAGCGGAACTTGCTGCCGACGGCACATTGAAACAACTGTCCAAAACTTATCTTCAACCAATGTTTGGCGTCAGCCCTGATTCAGTCCCTGTGTGGAGTTTGAAATGACCACCGTAACGTCCCCACTGACTCAATCGGTCGACTCGACGGGTCTCAGTCCGGCCCCGCATAGCCGAGCATGGGCAACTATTTCACTGGTCTCCGCACTGGCCGTGCTGGCAGCAGTCGTCTCTTTAGGCGGAGCAGCAGTCAACCACTCAGGCGGAGATGAGGCCGTTCACTGGATTGGGATTGGACTTAATACGGCTGGAGTCATTGCTTGCGCCGTAGTCCTTTGGTACGCAGGACGCGCCCTTCGGGCGTCTCTGAGAAGCAGTGGCGAAGCAAGCCGAGGCGATACGCTCGCATCCCGAGCCAGCGCTGAGATCGCACGCCAAGACGCATTCATTTCTTTCGGCCTTCTGTTCGCGGTGGCAATCAGCGTCGCTCTTGTTCTGTTGGTCACTATGAACAATGCGAGCATCCAGAAGACATTCCTGCGTTGGGATCTGATGAAGGAGAGTGGTCTAGATGTTATGAAGGCTTTCGGGCTCAACATCTGGCTGGCTGTCGTATCGGAGTGCTTTGTCCTTGTCTTCGGACTCGTCCTTGCCGTCGCGCGAATGATCCCAGGCCGTGCGGGACAGCCAGTACGCTTGATGGCGATTGCATATATCGACATTATGCGAGCCGTTCCGGCCATTATCGTGGTCTATCTTGTCGGATTCGGCCTTCCTATCGCCAAAATACCGGTCCTCAGCGATCTGCCACCTGAATGGTTCGCGATCATCGCCTTAACGCTGACATATAGTGCCTACATGGCGGAAGTGTATCGCTCTGGCATTGAATCGATTCACCCCTCCCAATGGTCAGCCACACGGTCGCTCGGTTTCTCCTACGGCCAAACCTTGCGCTTCGTGATTCTTCCTCAAGCGGTGCGTCGCGTTATTCCCCCGTTACTGAGTGCATTTATCGGTTTGCAGAAGGACACGTCGCTCGTGAATATTATTGGCACGATGGATGCCTTCAATCAGGCGAAATTCTATGCATCTTCGAGCTTTAATCTTTCTTCCGTTACGGTCGTTGCAATCTTTTTCGTGATTTTCACCATCCCTCAAGCACGCTTCGTGGACTGGATGCTCGCACGTGGCAACACCTTCCGAGAAAAGAGGTAATCATGTCGTTCATCGAACTTGTTGACTTGAAGAAGAGCTACGGTCAGCACGAGGTATTGAAGGGAATCAGCCTGAATGTGAAGAAGCATCAGGTGGTGACACTCATCGGTCCTTCTGGCTGCGGGAAATCGACCCTGCTTCGTTGTCTAAACGCGCTGGAAATCATTGATGGCGGACAGATCAAAATTGCCGGAGACGTGGTTTCCGGCCCTGGCGTCAACGTCAATCTTTTACGAAGAAAGGTCGGGATGGTCTTCCAGTCGTTCAATCTGTTCCCCAACATGACCGTCATCGAGAACATCGCTCTCGGACCGCTCAAACTTTTAGGTATGCATCGCGAAGAAGCTGTAGCTGATGCGCACGCATTGTTGAAAAGGGTCAATCTCGACCATCGAGCCAATTATTATCCCGACCAATTATCAGGCGGCCAACAGCAACGCGTTGCAATCGTTAGGGCAATCGCTATGAAGCCTGAAGCGGTACTGCTCGACGAAATAACATCGGCTTTGGATCCTGAGCTTGTCGCCGAGGTCTTGAACATTGTGCGCGACCTCGCACAAGATGGTATGACGATGATGTTAGCGACCCATGAGATGCACTTCGCGAAAGAAGTTTCCGATCTGGTCGTCTTTCTCGAGCAGGGGCGCCTTCTTGAACAAGGACCACCGGAGCAAATATTTGGCAACCCCATTGAGTCTCGAACGCGGGAATTCCTAAAACAGATCGTCGAGGCCGGACGGCTCTAGCACTCAAGTCGACACTCATGCGTTGCCCATAGCAAGGCCTGATCTTCCTCGCTATGGCTTTGCGTAACCGGTGTCCGCTCTAATACGACAAAGGCGACCATTCCCGATCTTGTGAGATAAGTCCCTGTTCCAGTCCGTTGGCATCAGTGTGCCACTCTGAAGCGTCAGCACGGGCAGACCGCAATTCGACTTAAGCAAGAGTAATCGTCGATTTCACAACATGCATCTTAACTCCGTCATCAGTTAGTTCTACATATGACTTAAGAATGCCACTTTTTCGCATTATTGGCATAGTCGTATGAGCTACCGGCGCTGCTGAAACGCGCCGCCGTTTTACATCTCCTGCCCTTTTAACCACTACATATCCCCTAAAAAACATAGGCATTAATATGCGATTTAGCTCACATCTTATTTCGGTCGCGTCGATCGCCTGTTTGAGTTCAGTGGCGCATGCGCAATCCAGCGTAACGCTATACGGCCTAGCCGACGTGAGCCTGGTGTGGGCGAATCACGCGAACCCGGAAGGACAAAACTCGTTTCAAATGTCGAACGGCGCGATCAACCACAGTCGTTGGGGATTGACCGGGAACGAAGACCTTGGCGGCGGACTGAGCGCATTCTTTAAGCTTGAGAGCGGCTTTAACACACAAGACGGCACGCTGGCTTCGCCCGGCGTACTGTTTGACCGCTATGCGTTTGTCGGACTGAAGAGCAATTACGGCACTTTATCGTTGGGCAAACAAAACACAATCTTCTACAACACCTTTCTGCCCTTAGATCCGCTCACTGTTGGCGATTATTACAATACCTCGTGGTGGTACGGCACCGATCAGATCCGTCGTCCCAGCTCTATCAACTATAGTGCGGATTTTGGACCCGTCCATCTTGCTTTGGCGTATGGCGTCGGCGGAGTCCCAGGCAGCATCGCAACCGGCTCTCAGATTGGTGCGGCCGTCACTTTCACCCAAGGCGAATTTTCCGCAAGCACTGTATACCAGCAGACGAAGAACGCCACAGGGTCTGGTTTGCAGCGTATCTTTGGTGTCGCTGGGTCGTATGCCTTCGGTCCGGCAACACTCTATGCCGGCTATCAAAACAATCATGACGGGGCCGGAATTGGGAACTCTCAGTTGAACATCGCCGGCGCACCGCTCGGAAACTCAAACATCGCCCGAAAGGATCAAGGGTTCTTCGCCGGTGTCTCGTATCAGCTGACACCGGCCGTGCTACTTCGCGAGGCATATTACTACCTCAACATGCACGATACTATGAACTCACCCGGCAATGATGGCGTTCGTTGGACAGTCGTCTCGGAAGCCGAATATTCATTTTCTAAGAGAACAAGTGTGTACGGTCAGGTCGACTACAACCACACGAAGGGTGCGGCCAATATCCAGCTTCCAGGAGCAAACAATCAGACGGAAGTCGCCATCGGCCTGCGTCATTGGTTCTGACTATAACGAACCCCTATCGAAGTAAAGGCAACGAACTACGGTCGTTGCCTCGCGCGATGTCTAAAGCGTCAACAACTGAGTTCGAGAATCGGCAAGCCGGTGACCCCCGATGGGCAGTTCAAACTCCTCTATATGAACGGCCCCTTTTTCACCAGCTTTCTGATGTTTGACGGAGAAGGATAGGTTGCAGCTCTATATGCGAGCTTGTTGCAGCCATATCTCCGCTGCGGGTCCCTATGAAATCCGCTGACTCGTGCCTCATTCCACCTAAGAGCTCGGAGCTCGTTGGAATTTCCAGGTGTAGTGTCAAACGCAATCTCAAGTTGATACAGCGGCGCGTAGCGCACAAAGGCCGCATCGCAGCCGTTGTCTGCAAACTGGTCCCAATAGCGCACGGAAGGAGTTCCGCGACGGGCTCGGCACATTCGTCGCTGGTGCTCGTCGGGGTCACCTTTACAACGGTGGCCGTCGCGCTCACCGTACACGTGGTCAATCCCACGCGGCCTTGGGCCGCCCGCTTCACGCTCGGCGCGAGCGCGTCGCAACCCGACGCGGTCGCCGCTAAAGCGATTCTGCAGCGCTATCCGCTGCCCGCGCGCCTCGTCGCCGTGCTCGAGGGGGAAAGCCTCGTTAATGACGCTTCGGGCCTGCTGCAGTATCAAATGGCGGTTTCGGCGGCGCTCGCAGCCACCATCACGTTCGCGAGCGGGACGGGCCTGTTCGTCGAGTTGATCCTCATCGGCATCATCGTCGGCCTGCTGTGTGGCCACGTCATGTGCTGGGCCCTGCCGCGCCTGCGCGAGCCGATGCTGGGCATCGTCGTCACCTGCGTGATGGCGTGGGCGAGCTACGGCATCGCGGAAGCCGTGGGCGGCTCGGGCGTGCTGTCGGTCGTGACGTTCGGGCTCGTGCTGGGCATCCGACAGCGCCGTGTGTTCAGCGCCGACCTGCGCATCAAGGCGAAAGCGACCTGGAAAGCGGTCGTGTTTGTCCTCGACGCGCTGGTGTTCATCTTGATCGGCCTCGTGCTGCACGAGATCCTCGCGCGCGTGAATCACGAAAGCGCCGCGGTGATGGCCGGCTTGCGAGTCGCGCTGCCGACAACGGCGGCCGCTATTGTCGCGCGGCTGGTCTGGGTGCTCGCTGCGGTCTGGTTGCCAAGCCGTTTGCGCGCGCGCCGTTCGGGCGGCGAGGCATGGTCGTTCGCCGAAGCGATCGTCATGGGTTGGGCGGGCATGCGCGGCGTGGTCAGCCTGGCGGCGGTCATCGCGTTGCCGGAGAATTTTCCGGGGCCGGGTAATCCTACTTTTGGTGCGGAAAATGGCGCCACGTGGTCGTCGAGCCGCCCGCAGCAAAGCTTTGCTGGCTGTCGTGTTTAGCACGATGGAGGCGCCTTGCACGTCATTGATTAGTCGAGGTTTTTTGAACTGAACCGCCAGAGTTCGCACGAGAAGTACGATTACCCCATCTTCTTCTTTGTCCAGATATCGCGGCGCCGCTCCTTTCATTGGCCGACTAGTTAAAGCACTTGCACGTCTCTCGAGGAAGAGCTCTGCAGAAAACGAAATCACCACCGATTCTCCATCGTCGATGTATGCGGCATGGGAAACCGGATGTTGGCCTAATAGCCGCCGAAAGAGTGCCTCTGGGTCACCTTCAACTCTGACGTCTAGTCCACTGCGTCATTGAAAAAGCACCTAATTTGGTATTCAATGAAACGTATGGAAAAGATGAACTTGACGGCGCTTGAGCGCAAACAGTTGCTTTCGGCGGCTCGTAGCCAAACGGTGCGCGCAGCGGACACGCGGCGTGCGCGGTTGATCCTGATGCTTGACGACGGCGAAACACGTGAGGCGATCATGCAGCGGCTGCGCTGTGACTCCCGCTTCATTAGCCGTTGGTCGAGCCGGTTTCTGGCCGAGCGGTTGGCAGGCCTGTACGCGCGCAATCCCGGACGAGCCCCGGTGCATCCGCCCGAAAAGCTGGAGGCGCGGGTTCTGAATCTCACGCTCAAGCACCGGCCTGCTGACGGCTCGACGCAATGGAGCAGCTATAAGCTTGCTGCGGCTCTAGGCGATGTGGGCGCTTCGACGGTCCAGCGCATCTGGCGCAAGCACGGCGTGCGGCCCCATCGGCTCGATACGCACATGGTCTCAAATGATCCTGACTTCGAGACCAAGGCGGCAGACGTGATCGGTCTGTATCTGAACCCGCCCGCGCACGCGGTGGTGTTCTGCGTAGACGAGAAGACGGCAATTCAGGCCCTGGATCGCAAAGACCGGATGCTGCCGCTGTCGCCCGGGCGCGCCGAGAGCCACGGCTTCGAATACAAGCGCAACGGCACGCTGAGCCTGTTCGCGGCGCTCAATACGGCAACCGGGGAACTCATCGGCAAGACGGCGCCGCGCCATACCAGCGAGCAGTTCGTGGCCTTCCTCACCGACGTTATTACCAGCCAGCGGCCCAAACAAGAGATCCATGTGATCTGCGACAACGTTAGCAGCCACAAGACCCCGCGCGTGCAAGAGTTCCTGCGGCAACACAAAAACGTGCGGCTGCATTACACGCCGACCTATACCTCCTGGCTAAATCAGGTGGAGAACTGGTTCTCGCGCATCCAGCGCGACGTGATTGCGCGAGGCATCTTCACTACGGTAAAGGATTTGGAGCGCAAGCTGATGCGCTATATCCGCGAGCACAACAAGAATCCCACGCCGATCAAATGGAAGCACGACGATCCATCGCGGCGAATTCGTCCGGTGCCATTTCAATGACGCGGTGGACTAGTGCCCGGGCGTGAAGCGCACCGTCGTCTTCGAGATGTCGTTCGACGAACGCCATCACCTCGAAGTTGAGCTTGTGCGCCCCCTTGGGCCCACGCTGCTTCGGCACGAGTCCTGCCAGACCATCGCGAGCAAACGCGGCCTCTGCCTGATAGAAGGTCGGCCGGGAGACGCCGAACAGCGCTGCAGCGTCGGCCTTCGATGCGCCGTCGACGCTGACGTGACGCAGCATCTCGTACTTGACCTGAATCAGGTCGCGGGCGTCGAAGAATTCGCTCGACTGGAACCAAGGCGCCAGCACCCTCTCTGGATGCGGATTCAGTACGCCGAGGCGTTTGAGGCGTTCCAGCTTCGGGTCGGGCTTGGTCAAGATCGGGGCGCCGGCGCAGGGATGAGTGTAATTTAAAATATGCCGCATATCCGCGGATGTCAAGGCTGGTCGACAATTGAACCACTGATATGCGCACCGATAAATTGCATATCTGCCTGCGACGATCGCACCAACAAGAAACAAAAGCGGCAAAATTTAGCTTACATGTGCGGCTTAATTTACCTGACACGATCCAGGACCTCCAGCCTTAGCTCGTCGATCAACGCACGCAGCCTACGAAGGTCATCGACCCGGAAGGCAGAGCGGCCCGCCGCAGCCTGTGCGAAAAGGTCTGGCCCATCGACGTCGGTCCATGAGGCCAATATGGAGACCAGTTGGCCACGTTCGTCGTAGAACATGACGCGGTCCTCTCCCCAGTTAATGCGCCGGGTAGCCAGCTGGACGTGGGTGCCGCGCCGTGGGTGAAAGGGATGGGTGATCTCGACCGTTACGGTCGCGCATCCGTCGTCACGACAAGCAGTTGCTGACTTACGATAATGGCATGGCGGAATCGTTCGTGAAGACGATGAAACATAATTACGTCGCCTTTATGGACAAGCCCGATGCACCAACGGCGCTCTCGCGTCTGGCTATCGCGTTTGAACACTACAATGAGCGCCACCCGCATAAAGCCCTGAAATACCGCTCGCCGCGCGAGTTCAGGCGCGCTGCGGTGCCATCAACCTAACGGTGTCCGCGTGTCCTGAGTTACAGGGGCAACTCCAGTTACATGCAACTCGCATAGACTCATACACCCACCTCTCCACGTCAAAACCTCTAAGTTCCTCTGATCGCGGGGAAAGGGCCGCTTTATCTCGCGATAATTCAATGGCGCTTTACGTGCCGAACGATGCAATCAGATCGATTTCGTAAGTTCGGGAACCGCTTGAAACAGATCTTGGACTAGGCCGTAGTCAGCGATGCTGAAGATTGGAGCCTCTGGGTCCTTGTTGATCGCAACGATGACCTTGCTGTCCTTCATGCCCGCGAGGTGCTGAATTGCACCTGAAATACCGACCGCTATGTACAACTCCGGCGCGACGATTTTCCCGGTTTGTCCCACCTGGTAGTCGTTCGGCACGTAGCCCGCGTCCACGGCTGCGCGCGAGGCGCCGAGTGCGGCGTTGAGCTTGTCCGCGAGCGGCTCGAGCACCTTCGTGTAGTTCTCGCCGCTGCCGAGACCCCGGCCGCCCGAGACGATGATCTTCGCGCTCGTGAGTTCCGGACGGTCGAGCTTCGTGACTTCACGGCCGACGAACTGCGTGAGGCCGCTGTCCGCTGCCGCTTGGAGCTTCTCGACTGCTGCGCTGCCGCCAACGGCCGCAACTGCATCGAACCCCGTCGTACGCACGGTGATGACCTTGATCGGATCAACCGATTGCACCGTCGCGATGGCATTGCCCGCGTAGATCGGACGCTCGAACGTGTCCGGCGAATCCACAGCCGTGATCTCGCTGATCTGCGCGACGTCGAGCTTCGCGGCAATACGCGGCGTGACGTTCTTGCCTGCTGCCGTTGCCGGCGCCAGGATGTGCGAGTAGTTCTTGGCAATGCCCAGAACCGTCGCTTCGACGTTTTCCGCAAGACCCTGCTCGAGTTGCGGCGCGTCGGCCAGCAGCACCTTTGCAACGCCTGCGATCTTCGCGGCTGCGTCCGCTGCAGCCTGTGCGTTGTGGCCCGCGACCAGCACGTGCACGTCGCCACCAATCTTTTGTGCTGCAGCGACCGTGTTCAGCGTCGCGGCCTTGATCGACTGATTGTCGTGTTCGGCTATAACCAGATTCACCAGATTCGTCATTTTCGTCTGCTCCCCTTTACAGCACCTTGGCTTCGGTCTTCAGCTTCTCAACCAGCGTCTTCACGTCCGGCACCCTCACTCCTGCCGAACGCTTCGGCGGCTCGGCAACCTTCAGCGTCTTCAGACGCGGCGTGACGTCCACACCGAGGTCTTCAGGCTTGACCGTTTCCAGCGGCTTCTTCTTCGCCTTCATGATGTTCGGCAGCGTGACGTAGCGCGGCTCGTTCAGGCGCAGGTCCGTCGTGACGACGGCGGGCAGCTTGAGCGACAGCGTTTCCGCGCCGCCATCCACTTCGCGCGAAACGGTCGCCTTGCCGTCGGCCACGACCACCTTCGAGGCGAACGTGGCTTGCGGCAGGTTCGCCAGCGCGGCGAGCATCTGGCCGGTCTGGTTCGAATCATCGTCGATGGCCTGCTTGCCGAGGATGACCAGTTGCGGCTGTTCCTTGTCGACGAGCGCCTTCAGCAGCTTCGCGACAGCCAGCGGCTGGAGGTCTTCGTTCGACTCGATGAGGATCGCGCGATCCGCGCCGGTGGCCAGCGCCGTACGCAGCGTTTCCTGCGCTTGCGTCACGCCCGCCGAAACGGCGATGACTTCCGTCGCCACGCCCGCTTCCTTCAGACGCACCGCTTCTTCCACGGCAATTTCGTCGAACGGGTTCATCGACATCTTCACGTTGGCGATGTCGACGCCCGTGCCATCCGACTTCACACAAACCTTCACGTTGTAATCAACTACACGCTTTACCGAAACCAGAATCTTCATTGGGATCCTATTTACAGACTAAGGTCGTTGGTGACTCGGAAAATTCGTCTCCTTCGCCGTCATTTTTTCCAAGTCCATTCAGCAGATCATTGACTGCACTATAAACTCGGGCAGCCACGAGCGTGCCTGCGGTATTTTCGATTTCCAGATATCGCTCCTCAATCTCCCGAGCAATCTGCGCAATCCGCTCGACACTAGCGGGAATGAGGGAAACCAGTACACGACGCCTATCCGTCGTGAACCGATCCCTCCTGACCCAAGACGCCTCCTCCATCCTCGAGAGAACGCCCGCGAGGCTCGGATTCGATATAGCGCACATCTGCGAAATCTGCCGAGGTTCCAACGGCCCCTTCTCATAGAGGGTTCTCAGTACGCGCCACTGCTGGTCCGTAATGCCATACGAACCAATGATGGGTCGGAATCTTTGCATGAGAAGCTCCCGTGCTCTCAAAAGAAGCATGGGAAGGTTTCGATACGACATGTGGGCGCTGGGGGAAACTTTCATCACGTAACCGAGACTCCAATTCTTCGCCTGCGTACGACCGCAGGGTAAACATCGGGCATCGTGCTTGACGACGACTCGCGAATGGCCAAATAATACTAACATCTTAGTGAACAAACGCAAGGCCTCCGATGCTTTCGATAACTGATCATCTAATCCAACCTTTAGGCGACCCCATTGCGCGGAATGTCTCGGCGGCAGAGGTCGAGCGTCTTGTCAGTACGCTCCCAAAGTTTCGTATGCCTGTGTCCGGAACCGTGTATGGAACGCTCCTGAACGATCGCCTGGCTGTCGACGCGCTCGGCGATGCGGTGAACGCGCCCCCTTACAAGGCAGCGCCAAAGGCGCCGATTCTGTATGTCAAACCTGCAAACACGCTCGTTGGCCATGGCGCTGAAGTGACGATCCCTGACGAAGCTGGCGTACAGGTGGGAGGTTCGTTGGGCATCGTCATCGGTCGAACCGCATCACACGTAAGCGAGAGTCACGCCCTTGAAGTCGTGGCCGGCTATACGGTTGTCGCCGACCTTTGCGTCCCTCACGAGAGCGTTTATCGGCCGTCCGTTCGATTCCGCGCCCGCGACGGCTTCTGCGTCGCCGGGCCCGCAATCGTGAAGCGTGACTTCGTGGCACAACCCGACTCGCTCCAGATAACGACGTCGGTTGACGGCTTGGCGGCCTTCAATGCAACCACCGCGTCTTCAGTCCGGGGGGTAGCTCGCCTGATTGCCGACGTCACAGAGTTCATGACGCTCCATCCGGGCGATGTGCTGACCATGGGCGTGCCTCACGGCTCGCCAGTTTCGCTCCACGGAGGCTCGGCACGTGTGAGCATCAATGGACTCCCGACGCTGGAATTCACGCTGAGGGTATCTGCACAGAAGGGAGAAGTTTGATGAAGCGCGGTCGCGTTGCTTTCTCGGGGGCTATCCACGAGGCCTACCCGGATCCAAAGGGCGTCCGTCTCGCCGATGGACGAATTTGCATGGAAGAAGAAGTCGTCTGGCTTGCGCCGATTGAACCCAACACCATCTTTGCACTGGGTTTGAACTACGCGGAGCATGCAAAAGAACTGCAGTTTTCGAAGCAGGAAGAGCCTCTCGTGTTCCTTAAGGGACCCGGCTCTGTCATCGGTCATCGCGCGGTCACGCGACGCCCCAATGGCGTCGAGTACATGCACTACGAGTGCGAACTTGCCGTCGTTATCGGTCGCGAAGGAAAGGGGATACTTCGCGAGAACGCCATGGAATACGTAGCGGGATACACGGTCGCAAACGACTACGCTATTCGCGACTACCTCGAAAACTACTATCGCCCCAATCTCCGTGTGAAGAACCGTGACGGCGGTACTGTTCTCGGTCCGTGGTTCGTTGACGCCAAGGACGTGCCCGACGTCACGCAACTTGAACTACGCACCTACGTGAACGGTAAGGTGACGCAGCATGGCAACACCCGGGACCTCGTCACCGACATCCCAGGCCTTATCGAGTACCTAAGCAGTTTTATGACGCTCTCTCCCGGTGACGTGATCCTCACCGGTACCCCCGAAGGCATCGTCAACGTCAACGTCGGAGACGAAGTCGTCTGCGAAATTGAAGGGGTCGGCAGCCTCATCAACACCATTGCATCCGATGCGGACTTCAACCGCGCATGACCGACAGGAAAGAAAATGCGTATCGAACACCTGATTAATGGCAAGGCTGTTGGCTCTGCCGACTACTTTGAAACTGTCAATCCTGCTACCCAGGAAGTGCTCGCCGAAGTTGCGAGTGGCACAACGGTAGAGGTCAATTCTGCGGTGCAGGCGGCGAAGGATGCCTTTCCCGCCTGGGCAGCAAAGCCCGCAGCGGAACGCGCGAAGCTCGTTCGCAAGCTTGGCGAACTGATCGCGAAGAACGTGCCGGAGCTCGCGAACACGGAGACGCGTGACACCGGTCAAGTCATTTCCCAAACCGGAAAGAGTCTTGTTCCACGTTCGGCTGACAACTTCTCGTACTTCGCGGAAATGTGCGTGCGCGTTGACGGTCATACGTATCCGACCGACTCGCACCTCAATTACACCTTGTTCCATCCCGTTGGCGTCTGTGCGCTGATTTCCCCTTGGAATGTCCCGTTCATGACAGCAACGTGGAAGACGGCCCCGTGCCTCGCATTCGGGAACACCGCCGTGCTCAAAATGAGCGAGCTTTCGCCGTTGACCGCTTCGATGCTCGGCAATCTCGCGCTTGAAGCCGGCATCCCGGCCGGCGTGCTGAACATCGTTCATGGCTACGGCAAGGATACAGGTGAACCGCTCGTGGCGCACCCCGACGTGAAGGCAGTCTCCTTCACTGGCTCGACGGCGACTGGCAATCGCATTGTGCAGACAGCCGGCCTGAAGAAGTTCTCTATGGAGCTCGGCGGTAAGTCTCCGTTCGTCATCTTCGAAGACGCCGATTTCGAGCGAGCGCTTGATGCGGCGGTATTCATGATTTTCTCGAACAACGGCGAACGCTGCACCGCTGGCTCGCGAATTCTCGTCCAGAAGTCGATATACGCGAAGTTCGCTGAACGCTTTGTCGAGCGTGCGAAGAAGATTGTGGTTGGAGATCCGATGAGCGAGAGCACCGTCGTCGGGCCAATGATTAGCCAAGGACATCTGGCCAAGGTTCGTAGCTACATCGAACTCGGCACCAAGGAAGGCGCTACGCCGGCCTGCGGTGGCCTCGATGCTCCCGACCTGCCCGAAGCGCTCCGTAAAGGCAACTTCGTCACTCCCACGGTGTTTCTGGACGTCGACAACCGGATGAAAATCGCCCAAGACGAAATCTTTGGCCCGGTCGCCTGCCTGATCCCTTTCGAGAACGAAACGGACGCTATCCGAATCTCCAACGACATCGCCTATGGCCTGTCGAGCTATGTCTGGACGGAAAACACCGGACGTGCGCTGCGCGTCGCGGCGGCCGTTGAAGCCGGAATGTGCTTTGTGAATAGCCAGAACGTTCGCGACCTGCGTCAGCCGTTCGGCGGGACGAAAGCCTCTGGTGTTGGTCGCGAAGGCGGAACATGGAGCTACGAGGTCTTCCTTGAGCCGAAGAACGTCTGTGTCTCGCTCGGTTCGCACCACATCCCGCGTTGGGGCGTCTGAACTCAGACTTCCGGATCAGGAGAAAATATGGGAAAGCTGGCACTGGCAGCGAAAGTCACTCACGTACCTTCGTTGTACCTTTCTGAACTGGACGGCCCGCACAAGGGCTGTCGTCAAGCCGCTATCGACGGCCATCATGAGATCGGGCGACGTTGCCGTGAACTCGGCGTGGACACCATTGTCGTGTTCGACGTTCATTGGCTCGTCAACAGCGAATATCACATCAACTGCGCAAGCAAGTTTGAGGGCATCTATACGAGCAACGAACTGCCGCACTTCATCAACAACATGGAATATGCGTATCCGGGCAACGTCGAACTCGGAAAGCTCATCGCTGAGTCGGCAAATGAGGTAGGTATCAAAACCCGAGCGCACAGCGAGACATCCCTGGATCTCGAGTACGGCACCCTCGTCCCGATGCGCTACATGAACTCGGACCAGCATTTCAAGACCGTGTCAGTGTCCGGTTGGTGCATGTGGCATGACCTCGACACAAGCGCACGCTTCGGACTGGCTGTCCGCAAAGCCGTCGAGGAAAAGTACGACGGCACCGTTGCCATTCTGGCCAGCGGTTCCCTCAGCCATCATTTCGCTAACAATGGGACGGCAGAGAAGTTCATGCACAAAGTGTGGGATCCGTTCCTCGAACAGGTTGACCGCAGCGTCGTTGCTCTCTGGGAGAGTGGCGAATGGAAGACCTTCTGCGAAATGCTGCCGATGTACAACGAAAAGTGCTGGGGCGAAGGCGGGATGCATGACACGGCAATGCTCCTTGGCGCGCTGGGGTGGGACCGCTACGAAGGTAGGGCGGAGGTGATCACACCCTATTTCGGCAGTTCAGGTACGGGACAGATCAACGCCGTCTTGCCTGTCACCCCACTACCGGCCTAACACGGAGACCCGTATGCCGCACTTGACTTTGGAATACAGCGCGAACTTGGCCGACGCGGAAGGCATGAAGCACCTGTGCGAAGAGCTCGCGAAGATACTCATCGAACAGCGCGAAGCCGACAAGCCGGTATTCCCGATCGGTGGTGTGCGTGTGCGGGCCATCCGCTGCGACGAATACTTCGTTGCCGATGGTCAGCCGGATTTCGCGTTCGCGCACGCCAATCTCAAGATCGGCGCGGGTCGTTCCGAAGACGCGAAACGCTCCACGGGTGACGCACTCTTTCAGGTGATGACAAGCCATTTCAGCGACGAATATCAGCGACGCGGCCTCGCACTCTCCCCTGGAAATCAACGAGTTCAGCGAGGCTGGCACGTGGAAGCACAACAATCTGCACGTCCGCCTTCGCAAGTGACGCCATAACATCATGCTCGACCAAAACACCATCAAACAGTTGGCCGCCCAGCTGGACCAGGCTGAAAAAACGCGTACGCAACTACGTCACTTTTCAGCCTCCTATCCGGAAATGACCATCGAGGACGGGTACGCTATCCAGCGCGAATGGGTGAAGCTTAAGCTCGCCGAAGGCCATGTAATCAAGGGCCGAAAAATTGGCCTTACCTCGCGAGCGATGCAGCGCTCATCGCAAATCAGCGAACCAGACTATGCTCCTCTGCTCGATAGCATGTTCATCGAGAGTGGCCAGGACATTCCCGCCAGCCGATTCATTGCGCCTCGCGTCGAGGTTGAACTCGCCTTCGTTCTGAATCGCTCGCTCAAAGGGCCAAACGTCACCATATTCGATGTACTCGACGCGACGGCTTACGTCACACCTGCTATCGAGATCATCGACGCGCGAATCGAGCAGTTCGACCGGGACACGAAGGTACCCCGAAAGGTGTTCGATACGATTTCGGACTTTGCTGCCAATGCTGCCATCGTTGTGGGCGGCTGTCCGGTCCGACCGATGGACGTCGATCTGCGCTGGGTCGGCGCGCTCCTGTACAAGAACGGCGCAGTCGAAGAAAGCGGGCTCGCAGCGGCAGTGCTAAACCACCCCGCCACTGGCGTTGCCTGGCTAGCCAACAAGATCGCACCGTACGATGAAGAACTGAACGCGGGGGATGTCATTCTGAGCGGCTCATTTACGAGCCCGATTCCGGCGCGAGCAGGCGATACGTTCCATGCGGACTACGGCCAGCTTGGTGCGATTGCGTTGAATTTTATTTGAGGACACCATGGAGCTCCCGGCTAATCCGTTCAAGCGAGCGCTTGCTCGACGTGCCCAGCAGATCGGGCTGTGGGCTGCATTTGCAGACCCGTACGTCACCGAAGCACTTGCCGGCGCCGGCTATGACTGGCTGCTCATCGACAATGAGCATGCCCCGAATGACGTGAGAAGTACGCTTGCTCAACTCCAGGCAGTAGCGCCATACCACTCACATGCGGTAGTCCGACCAGTTCGCAGCGACACGGCAATCATCAAGCAGATGCTTGACATCGGCGTGCAAACGCTCCTGCTTCCAATGATAGACACGGCGGACCAGGCACGCGACGCCGTAGCTGCAACCCGGTATCCTCCACATGGCGTACGCGGAGTTGGGAGCGCGCTCGCACGGGCTTCGCGGTTTAACCGTGTTCAGGGATACCTTGAGCGCGCGGCAGACGAACTGTGCGTTCTCGTGCAGGTTGAGACTGTGTCGGGTCTTGCGAACCTCGAAGCCATTGCTGCGGTTGAAGGGGTCGATGGCGTGTTTTTTGGGCCGTCAGACCTCAGCGCGTCGATGGGCCTTCTTGGGAAAGCAGGTGCAGATGAGGTTCGCACGGCGATTCGCGACGGCATCAAAACCGTTCTGACGGTCGGCAAGGCCGCTGGAGTACTGGCACCAGATCGGGCGCTCGCAAAGGAATACCTCGAGGCTGGGGCAACATTTGTAGCGGTTGGTACCGATGTCGGCCTGCTGAATGCCGCTGCGAGCCAGTTGCTTGCTGCCTACAAAAATCCGGCCGTTGACGAGAAGCCGAAGGATCGAGGCGGATACTGACGCCCAACAATCGCCTTCCGTCGCGCGCAAGGACTGCGCGCAATCCTCGAACTAGAGCAGATAGTTACGCGGCGGGACTGTCGACGACACGCCGGCTCGACTAGAACGACGTCTGGTGCGCGGTGAGATTGATTTTGCGATCCTTCCGCAGAGCAGTGAGGACAATCCGACGCTCAGTTCGGTACCACTGGCAATGTTGGACTTGGGCCTGTCATAAATTTTGTGTGTAAGGCATAACATGTAGCTCAAGGAGCATGTATGCCACGCAAACCCAAGACGTCCGCCGAGGCCCTGACGGCGTTGCCGTCCATTCCGAAGGAACTGATCGACCAGTTCGTGAAGGGGCCGATGACGGCCGAAGCGGTGCATGCCGCCTCAGCGGCGTTCAAGAAGGCGCTGATCGAGCGGGCGCTGGGCGCCGAACTCGGACACCATCTGGGCTATCCGGCCGG
>NZ_JAMBPS010000085.1:0-21022 GCF_024206515.1 Paraburkholderia sp. CNPSo 3281
CGGCCGGATAGCCCAGATGGTGTCCGAGTTCGGCGCCCAGCGCCCGCTCGATCAGCGCCTTCTTGAACGCCGCTGAGGCGGCATGCACCGCTTCGGCCGTCATCGGCCCCTTCACGAACTGGTCGATCAGTTCCTTCGGAATGGACGGCAACGCCGTCAGGGCCTCGGCGGACGTCTTGGGTTTGCGTGGCATACATGCTCCTTGAGCTACATGTTATGCCTTACACACAAAATTTATGACAGGCCCCAAGCGGCATCAGCAGTCGCAGCAAGCCGAGACAAAGCACAAACATCACTCCGCAGCACTCAGGCAGTCGAACCCTGGCGCACCACGAAACAAACCAGCTCCTCTAACGCGCAGAAACTCCGAAATATATATTTAGCTCCGATTTCTACGTTGTCATATTTAGCCAATTATTCTTGCTCGCGACCCGCGTGTACTCACAGCGAATCGCGCAAAAAAAACGGCGGCCAAAGCCGCCGTCCTGTTTCTTCGATAACCTTCACTCGTCCCGCGCTTTCAACGCAAAATCGATTTCCGCCGCCTGCAGGCCTTCGCCCCCAGCCGGCGCCTGTTGTCCGCTCAGCAGGAATTCAAGCAGGTCGGCAGCCGTCGGTTGGCCCCAGGTGTCCAGCACCACCCAACGGAAGAAGTTCGTCGATGCCATCTTGCTTGGCACCTTCGCCGTCGACACCTTGAGCTTGTCCATGCCGACCGTCTCGTTGTAGCGCTTGATCAGCGCAGTCTGGTCGTCGTACTCGAGCTCATTGAAGTAGGCGCGCGCCTCGTTGATCTTCGCGGCGATATAGCGGTCCTTCACCTGATCCTGACTTTCGCGCGCGCGGCCAGCGTCTGCGGCGGGCGCGGCGGCATTCGCACCGGGTAACTCGTAGCCCTCCGTCAGCGCCTTGCGGAAATACGCCGCAACGTTGGCGAGCGGCGCTGCGTTTTTCTGGGCCACCCGCGCTGCGGTATAGGCCACCGCCGTGCGAATCTTCTCCTCGCCGTACTGCTTGAGCAGGCGCCGCGCCTCGGAAACCGGGATGCTGAACTTCGACATCTCGCCGATCAGCAGCGTTTCGTTTGCACGCAGTTCCTGGGACGGATCGGTCTCCGGCTTGCGGGTCACACGGAACTGCAGGGCGACGACCGAGCGTCCCACCTTGTGCTCGATGAGCTCGAACATATGATCCGAAATCTCGTTGACTTCCTTGATGCAGGGCACCAGTACACGGCTCTTGAACTGCTTGTAGAGCTTGTACGATTGCGCCGAAGTATCCTGCCCAAGGATCAGATCGCGCAGCGTCGCGAGCGGAAAGCGCGCCGTCACACCCACGGCCTCGTAACGAACGACGTTCTCCCACAGCGCGAGCGAATGCGCCTTCCTGAATTGACGCGTGATGCGCATGTCGATCATCGCGTAGATTTCAGGATTAAGCAGTTCGCCGCGAATCTGCTCGGAGAAGGTGTAGCGCAATACCGATCGCTCGAGTTCGGCGCCGGCAAGCAAACCGGACGCCTTCCAGATGCTGCGCTTGTCCTGCGTGAGGTAGTCCCAGTTGACGACCGTGCTGATCAGCGAGTTGATCGTTTCCTTGACGTACTCGGTGTTGTTACTGTTCAGATCGACGTCCTGGGAGAGGGCGGAGATCGTGATCTCGAACGACGAGCGGCCGCGGTCGAGGGAATCCTGGCGAATGGCGTTCTTGATCAGCGAGCTGAACATCTTGCGCTGCTGCAGGCTGATCGATCCGGACTTCGGTGCGATATGAATCGCCGGAACGGCCTTGCGGAACAGATCAGGCGGCTGGCCTTGCTGGAATACGAGTGCACCTTGTTTGTCGGCGTCGCCGGCTTCGGCCTTTTTTCTTGCCATATGACCCACGTTGAAAGGGAACCTGTTCGGTTGGTAACTGTATACCAGCCGAACAGGTGACTCAAGGCCGCAAACGCAATCGTGACGCGGCACGACACCCAAGGGCGCAGAGCATTGACAGCCGGAGATTCTCTGCCCTGGTGGCCACCGGGAACCCCTCTGGGCCACGCAGAGCGGACCCCGCACATGAACCCATAGCTGGTGACCTTTGTATCGCCGTGCCCCGAAAATCTTCCCATAGCCAGCGACCTTTAGGCAGAATGTGAGTACTCACTCTGCGAATTTAGCCTCGATAGGTAGCCGTCCATGGGATCTTTCGCGTGGCTATCCGGGTTGTCGCCCGGATCTGGTCGCCCATGCCTCGGCACGCTCATTACGCCCATAAATGGTGACCAGAACTGGCTCCCACAAATGGCTACCCATACGGAGGCAAAATAGGGCGCCGAAGGTCTGCGAATCAGCCCTAGCTCCCATAACAGGTGACCCATACCGGATCCCATAGGCTGTTACCTTTGTCCAGCTAGCTTCTCCGCATGCAAGGATTCATGCGGGGGAGCCGATTCGGTGCTCGCTGACGCCGGAATTCGTCTCCCGACAAGCCACCATATCGGGTTACCCAAGCAGATTCCCAAATACGGTTACCTGAATTCACGCACGCAGGCCTCTTGAACGCCGTCAGGAAAGGCATCCCATCCCATAAGCGGCGACCTACGCTGACTCCCATAAATGGAGACCTGAAGGCAAAACCGCTCCTTTTCCCATAATGGGCAACCTTCTCCCCATATCCACAACCCGTAAACCCCATGCCCGGCTACCGAAGTCCCATATCCACAACCCGAAACTCCCATACCCGGGACCGCAAATCCCATAACGCGCCACCAAATCGGCCGCAAACCCTTGCCTGATAAGGGTTTGCGGCGCCTAAAGGTTTACTAAAGTTGTTAAAGCGTAAAAGGTAAACACTGAAACACGCGTTCGATGAGAAAGACGTCTCCCAAAACCGGGGACCTTATCGCATGTGAGTGGTCACCAACCTCCGTGGCCCCATTCCTGGTTACCTAGCCCGTCTACCAACGCTTTGCGGGCACCATAGATCATGACCTAAGCCCCCTCTTCTTGAGAATCGACATTTAGATACCGAACCAGGTCATTGATTTACTGGGAAAAACACCCGGAAGGTCTCCGGCTATGGTGTTGGTCTTCGTCTAAAGGTAACTTTCTATGGGATCGGCTGCATCACGACGAAACCCATTGGAACGCGACCGCAAAGCGCTCAGCCTGCCCTGGGCACCCGCTCAATCCAGGTCACGGAGACGCGCGACCTGGAGAACGCCCATGTGGACCAACCGTTCTTCCCATTTCCGGTTACCCAACTCAGGTCACCAAATATGGGACCCGCTGAAGGTCCACCTTGGCCACGACCCAAAGCGATCGCGAAAGCCTGGCGGCAGCGGGACAAGGTGCACTGCACAAAGTCCATTGGTGACCTACGGGCCGCCGAGCGCGCCCCGATCTCAGTCCGAATTCGCGGGAAAGGTCACCGCGGCCGCGGTGTGCTGCGGCAGACAATCACTGCGATATACGTCCGCGAGACGCTGCTGGGCGGCTTTTGTCGTCCGGGTTCGGTTCGTAGCCCACCGCCTCGAGTTCCGTGACTTCCCGTATCAGATCGGCATGCGTGACCTCGCGGGCCGGTTTGACGAACGGTTACCTGTGACATTCCTGCTGCGTCAGATGCGGCGCGGCGACCGCGCTTACGCTCACCGCTCCCACAAACGGCACCCATACGAACTTCAGCCATGACTTCATGATGCATCCTCCTTTTGATGAACCCGCAACGAAATGACAAAGCGCGAACGCGCGAAAAAGCGGATTCGAGGATAAGGAGGTGCCGACGCTGGAACCGGCTCAGCCGAATGAAAGAAGGTTCATCTGCCCCGCGCGCGCTCGAGACGAGACCTCGTGTCCGCACGAATTGACAAAATGACAGGTGCGCGTCACGCGCCAGTAAGAAGATGACGCGCTCTTCATTGCCGTGATGCCGTTGGGTCGAGGGCGCGCCCCTATGATGGCCAGGCACGAGCGCATCCGCGCTCGTGGGTTCGCCAGTGAGTCGTCGAGCCGACCATTCATTGCCATCGGGGTAGCCATGTCAGTCTGCGAGAAAGCACCGTGCTCACGATGCACGACCGCGCGCGTGCCGGCCTTGCACGACGCCGGGCCCCGCATTCGAGGCGCGCGATGAACCTGCCTGCCTGGGTGGCGCTCGGGCGTGGCCCGTTCGTTCCGGCGTCGTCGCGGGCGGCGCCGGACGTGTGGGACATCGGCCGCGACCACTGGCAGACGACCACGTTCCGCTGGTTCACCGCTTACGCAGCGATCTTTTCGCTCGCGTTCATGGCGCTGCTCGGCGAATGGCGCATCACGGCCGAGCCCGTCGCCGAGATTCACGGCGACCGCGCGCTGCTGTTCGAGGCATTCAACAATCTCATCGACAACGCCATCAAGTTCGCACCGCAAGGCGGCGTGGTGAGCGTGACGCTGTGCTCGACGCCGCTCGGCCCCTTGCTCGAGGTGGCGCATAACGGTCCCGGCATCGCGCCTGGTGAGCGCGCGGCGGTCCTGCAGCGCTTCGATCGCGGCGAGGCTGTGCGTCATATCGCCGGCTCGGGCCTGGGGCTTTGCGTCGTGGCCGCCGTGATGCGCGTCCACGATTTCACGCTGCGCATCGACGACGCACGCGAACTGGCGGGCGAGAAGCCAGGCGGCCCGGGTACGCGCATGAGCGTGGAATGCTGGCCGCGCTCGCTCGCCTGACATCTCCCGTCCAGCAGTCGGGCACTCGCAGTCAAGCGCATACTACTCACCTCCCCGAATCACGCCGAAGGCGCCTGGCTCCAGAAGGCCCTGCTCGAAAACGTGCGTAGCCTGCAGCGCGCGGAAGACCAGCGCGACGGTCTTTTCGTCGCTGGAGAGGAGCCATTCGATGCGGTGATCGTGATGGCGCTAGACGGCGCGCTGCTGCCTGCGCTGCACGGCATCCTTCCCGGGCTCTCCAGGATCACGGCTGGCGCGACGATCATCGCCGTGCTCGGCATCGTAGCGAGCGCTCGAAGGTGCTGCGCGCGGGCGCCGACGCGTGCTTTCGCTACCCGTTCTCGTTCATCGAAATGCACGAGCGCATGCACGCGCTATGGCGCACCACGGCGGCGTGCGGCGGCGGCGTGCAGGGGTGGACAGCCCGCGCCGGCCGCAAGCGGGCCACAGCCCGTCCAGAACGCGCCACAGCTCGATGCGGGTACGCGCGAGATCGTGGAGGGCGCGCACCGCGCGGAACTCACGCGCCGCGAGTACCTGCTCGTCGAATGCCTCATGCGTCAAATCAACTTGCCCGTGCCGCGCGACCAGATGATCCGCTACGCGTGGCCCGAGAAGGACGACATCGACGCCTCGACCGTCAACCTCGTCGTTTCGCGGCTGCGGCGCAGGCTCGCGCGCGAGGGCATCGATGTGCGCATCGACACCATCAACCGCTACGGCTATCAACTGACCTTGCCGACGTTCGACTGATGCGAGCGCTGACGTAACCGTTTGTGGGAACCGGTTACCTATCCGGGCGCGGACGCATGGGTTTGTTAACATCAAAAAGCAAACGGCACGCTGAGAGCGTGCCGTTCACCCGTGCCTGAAAAGCGCCGCCTGTCGTGCTCAGTGCGCGTAGAGCGTGGAGTTCAGGTACGCAAGCTGACCATCCTGCGCCGCCTGCACGAGTTCGTGATACACCTCGGCGCGCGTCTTTTCATGGACCGCCTGCCCATAAGGCGGTACCCATCCGCCGGGCGCAACCGTGGGGGCCGTGTCGTTCGCCGCAATCTGGGTGGCTGCCGCGGGCTGGCTGGCCTGCGTGCCGGCCGTCGGTGCCGGGGTTTGTGCAAAAGCGGACGTGGCGGTGACGACACCGGCAAGCGCAGCGATGATCATGAGAGCCTTCATGTGACTATTCCTCCAGGAGTGAGATCGGCTAGCCGGTCAGCGAATGCGATAAATCGCATCCCGGTGTGAGTAGAATAGTTAGGTCACCCTATCGAACCCGATGCAGCTCCATGAAGAAATGTTTATCGGCGCGAGAGGATTCGGTGAAAATAAAAACCCCGCGCAGAGGCGGGGGTGCGGGTGGCGATCATTGCGGCTGGCGCCGCTTCAGGGGCGTTCAGCCGCCTTGTCGTCATGCAGATCCTGCGTGCTCCAGCCGCCGCCTATAGCCATCCAGATAGAGGCGTCCGGCTTCGGTGAGCGAAAGGCTGCGCGTGGAACGGTTCAGGAGGCGCATGTTCAGATGCGCTTCGAGCATGCCGACGCTGCGCGTGACGGCCGCGGCCGACATGCTGAGTTGCTTGCCGGCAAGGTTGAAGCTGCTCAGATCGACGACGCGCGTAAAGACACGCATGGCTTGGAGCTGGTTCATGGGAGTCCTGGGCAGACGCCCCGCCACGAGGGCGAGCGCGGGCATCGACGCCGCGCATGGCGGCGACGTTTCATCCACGCTACGTGCGTGGTCAGACGGGAAGAATGAGTGGGCCGGCAGCGGGCCTGATTGGGCAGCGCCTGCGCATAGGCATGCGCGTCGCGCTGCGCGGCGGCTTCGTGCACCGAGAGTGCGGCCTTGAGCCGATGCATGCTTTCGGTGGGAATGGCGAAACTCGCCCAGCCGAGGCCGGTATGGCGCAGGAACACCACGGTGCCGTCGAACAGCGGGTTGCGTTCCGTGTACCAGCACGGATCGAACTCGAGCACGTATTGATGCGAGCGCAAAGGCTGCTCGGGTACGGCTGGCTGCATGAGCGCGCGCAGCTTGCTGAGTTCTTCGATCAGACCATCCACATCGGGCGCGTCGAGCAGGGCGGCTTGACCGCCTACCTTCACGCACACCGCGTGCTGGCCGTATTCGTTGACGAGTTCGATCGACATCGGCTTTTGCATACGCGGTCCGACGCATGGCCATCGTTTCATGCAGCGCGGTGGGTGCACCTATTCTCATACGTGCTGTTTGCGCAATTGCGGCACGTGACTATTGCGCCCGCCGGCGAGAAACGCGGCAACGAAAAGCAGAATGCCAATAATCGCAACGGTCGTTGCAAACGCGCATGCCACTTGAGCGCTGCTTGCATCCAACCCTGCAAGCGCGAAAAACAAACCACCGAGCAGCGCCACGGCAAGCGCGGCACTCACCTGCAAAACCGAGCTGACGAGCCCGGCGGCAAGACCGGACCAGCGTCGATCGACACATTCGACGTTGCGCCTGACGAGTGCGGGCAGGGCCACGCCCTGGCCGAAGCCGATCAGAAAGAGCGACGCGCTCAGCGCGTGCAGATGTTCGTCGTGAACAAGCATGGCAGTCCAAAGTAATCCGGAACCTTCGATTGCCATGCCGGCCGCCGCCGCACGATGCCCGAACTGGCGCGCGATCAGCGGATTGAGCAGCGGTCCGATCAGAAAGCCGACGCCCAGGGGCAGAATACGCAATCCGACTTCGAGCGGCGCGAGCCCGAGCGCACGCTGCACGTAGATCGCGAACATCATGAAGAACGGTGCGAGCGAATAGAAGAAGAGCGTGGCAACGAGCCCGCGCACGAGACCAGGGGCGGCGAAGATCACGGGCGGCACGAGCGCATCACGCCCGGCGTTCGCGACGCGCGCCTCGTAGCGCCAGAAGATCGCGAACAGGGGCGCGGCGGCTATGAGCAACACCCACGTCCAGACCGGCCAGCCGCGCTCGCGACCTTCGATCAGCGGCACGACGAGCGCAGCCAGCGCGACGGCGAGCAGGACCATGCCGCCGGGATCGAGCTTCGCGGGGTGGTCCGAGCGGCTTTCACGCACGAGCCAGTACGCCGCGGGCGCGGCCGCCATTACAACAGGCAGGTTGATGAGAAAAATGCTGCGCCAGCCCAGTCCGAATACGTTGGCCGAAACGAGCACGCCGCCGAGCGCCTGGCCGGCGACCGCCGCGATCCCATAAGCCGTGCCAAAAAGGCTGAGCGCAAGCCCCTTCTGATGCGCCGGAAAGAGCGCGTGGATCGACGCCAGCGCCTGGGGCGCCATGATGGCCGCGGCACCGCCCTGGAGGATGCGTCCCGTCACTAGCGCAGCGGGTGAACTCGCGAACCCGCAAACGGCCGAGGCTGCCGCGAACGCAAGGATGCCAACGAGAAAGATGCGCCGCCGCCCGTACAGGTCACCGAGCCGGCCACCCGTAATGAGAAAGATCGCGTAGGTCGCCGCATAGGCCGAAATCACCAGCTGTGCGATGGCGGCGCTGGCATGCAGGTCGGCCTGCATGGAGGGTAGCGCTACGTTGACGATGAAGAAGTCGAGCGGCGGCAACAGCGTGCCCATCAGCAGCACGGTCAGGGCCCACCAGGTGCGCGCGCCCGCTCGCGTAGGCGGCAATTCTACTGTCGAAAGGTTCGTCATGCGACCTCCATATGGAACCAGTTAGTTCCCAATTAACCAAAAAACTAGCGGATGGCGCCCAGCGCGATTTCAGCAATTGCATCTATCGCGTCCTCGCCGGCGTCGGTCTTGCCTAGCACGCGCATGCCTTCGATCGTGCAGAGCAGGAAGCGCGCGAGATCGTCGGCATTCTGGTCGGCGGCCAGTTCGCCCGCTTCCTGGCCACGCCGGATCGCGCCGGCGAGAAGCGCCTGCATGCGCGTGAACATGTCCGTCACGCGGGCTTTCACTTCGGCGTCGAAGGGCAGGCACTCGGTGGCGGCGGCCGTCACCGGGCAGCCCGCAAGCCCTTCGAGGCCGGCGGAAAGGCGCACGTAATGACGCAGCGCCTCGCGCAGCGCGGTGCGCGCCGAGGCGTGCCGCAGGTTGCGCGTGAGCCGCGCGATACCGCGCTCGGTATAGAAGTCGAGTGCCGCGAGAAAGAGCTGGTGCTTGTCGCCGAACGCCTTATAGAGGCTGCCGCGCGAGAGCTGCGTCCCTTCGATCAGGTCAGGCAGCGACGTTGCGGCATAGCCGCGCGCGCGAAATACCTCCAGCGCGTTCTGCACGACTTCCTGCTGGTCGAATTCGCGTGGACGGCCGGGGCCAGAACGGGTATCGGATTTCATATCGTAATTCTAGACCAAACGATTCCAAATTGCCGGGAAAAATGCGCGCGATGAGTCCAAACATGCATACAGGATGAATTATAGGTACGCACAGAAATATCAATTGTTGATATTTGACGCGCGTCGGTAATCTGGCCGACATACCGACCAGCAAGCCCCTGGATATGTCCCGCACCGCGATCATCGAATGGTTGACGAGTTTCGTACCCAACCCGGCCGCGCCGCAATGGCAGGAGCGGGGGCGGCGTTGCGGCGGTGCGCTGATCGGCATCGCCTTCACGGGACTCGCCACTCACTTGATGTTCGGTGCCGCGGGCGATATCCCGCTGCTCGTGGCGCCCATGGGCGCTTCTGCTGTGCTGCTGTTCGGCGCGTCGGATAGCCCGCTTGCGCAGCCGTGGTCGATTCTCGGCGGCAACCTCGTCTCCGCGCTGGTGGGCGTGGCGTGCGCGCGATGGATCGCGTCGCCGGTCGCGGCGGCTTCGGTGGCGGTGGCGCTCGCGATCTGCGCGATGTTTCTGTGCCGCTGCGTGCATCCGCCTTCAGGCGCAGTCGCGCTGACCGCCGTGCTCGGCGGTCCCGCTGTTCATGCGCTCGGCTATCAGTTTGTGCTCGCGCCGATCGCGTTCCAGTCCGTTGCGTTGCTCAGTGCGGCGCTCGCCTTCCACGCGCTGACCGGGCACCGCTATCCGCGCGCAGCGTTTCGTCCCACACCGGAAGCCGCTGCCGCGCCGCTTGCCGCCCTGTCGCAACATCTACTGGAGCCGTTGGATTTTTCGCAAAAGTCGTTCGAACAACTAACTTGCGGGGAAATCATGTCGATTGGCTGTCCCGCGGTGCCCGCGACAATGGGCGCGCGGGCGGCGCATGAAATGTTCCGCCGCCACGGTGCTTCGACGCTGCCCGTGGTCGACGCGATGGACCGCGTGGTCGGCGTCGTCACGCATCACGCGCTCGGCGACCTTGCGCCGGCGGCGGGCCTCAAGCGATTGTGGAACACGCTGCGCCGCGCGCTGCTGCGCGAGTCGGCGCGCGTGGAAGAAACGGTGGAAGCCGTGATGGCAGCCGGCGTGCACGCGGTCCATCGGGCCACGCCGCTCGCGCATCTGGTGCCGATCTTCATCGAGCATGCCTACCACGACATTCCGGTGATGGACGATGCGCGGCGGCTGGTCGGCGTGGTCAAGCATTCGGACATGATCCGCTGGCTCCATCACCACGCAGGCGCCGCGCAGGCCGCCGCAGCGGCAGCCTGAGCCAGGCGCCTGGCCGCGTCACACCACGAACAGCAACGCCGCGAACACCGCATACAGCCAGCCGACATGCGTGAGCTGACGGCTGCGCACCTTCGGCGCGCGAAACGCCCATTGCAGTATCAGGATGGCGACCATCGTCGTCACGGCCGCGAGAATCGCAGGCGTGCCGAGATGCCACGGCGTGAAGAAGAGGCCGAACGCCGTGGGAATGGTGGCCTGAATCATCATCGCGCCGCTGATGTTCGCCAGTGCCAGCCGCTCCTTGCCCTGGCGCACCCAGATGATCGCGTTCATGATCTCGGGCAGTTCGGTGGCGATCGGGCTGAACAACACGGCGGTCAACTGCGGGCTCAGGCCGAGCCATGGCCCCACGGCGCCGATCTGCTGCACGAACAGATGCGAAGCCGCGAAGATCACCGCGAGCGCGCCCAGCGTCTGCAGCACAATCCACACCATGGCCGGATTGTCGTCGTGCGGGCGCAGCTTCAGCGGCTCGAGATCGCCTTCCACCTCGCCGCCATCTTCGGCGGAAAGCTCCTTCCAGCAGTAGAACGCGTAGGCCGCGAGAAACGCGATCCCCAGTAACGGCTTGAGGCTGAACACCACGAGCCCGAGCGCGATCTTCGCGACGAAGATCGCGAGGAACCATAGCTGGTCGCGGCGCAGGCGGCGTGTATTCACGTCGACTGTGGCCGCGCGCTCGCGGCCCACGCGCTTCGCTGTCGCAAGCAACGCGAAGCCCACCACGGCATAGGCGATCGTGCTGAGCGCGAGCGGCCCGCCAATCGCGGCGCCTATGCCAATTTCCTTGTGCGCGGGATCGCCGCCGAATGCGACGGCAACGAGGGTAACCACGCTCTCGGGCAGCGCAGTGCCGAACGCGGCGAGGATCGTGCCGGTGGCGGTTTGCGTGACCTTGAGCTTGTGGCCGAGCCATTCGACGCTATTGACGAAGGTCTCGCAGGACAGGTAGATGATGCCAGCCGCGGCAATGAGCAAGGCGAACGTCAAGATCATGACGAACGCTCCGTGGCGCAAATGAAGAGGAGTTGCGGGGCGAGACGAGTCATTATCTTTGCCGTGATGTGCGAGCCGGGCACCGAAACCATGACGCTTCCCTTCGCCCGGCCCGGGTGAAAGGGAAAACGTCATAGGTCTCGTCAGGCCGCGCAATTGCAGCGATTCGCTGCAATGATCCGCAATACGGCTGCCGGCGCCATGGTGCAGGGGCACCAATTATGTTGACGGCGGCGCAACGCCAAAGCAGGCGTTGCAGACTACTCCCCTAAGACAGGGGGCGATTATAGCCGAAGTTCAAGGCGGCGAGCGATTTCCGGCGCGCTCGCCGCGCTCGCTTCACGCGAAGCGAATCAGAACTTGTGACGCAGCCCGACCATCACTATCGCCTGCTTGTCGTTGGTCGCATCGTTGCCGAAGTCGCCGAACGAGGCGACCGCGTTGACGAGCTCGCCCGTGTCCGCGTCGATCGTCTTGCCCGACGCCTTCTGGTAGCCCGCAAGCGCGTAGATATCGGTGCGCTTCGAGAGGAAGTAGTCGCCGCCCAGGCTGAACTGGTTGTAGCTCGCGTCCACGCCGTTGCCGTGACCCTTCGTGTAGTTGTAGCCGAAGCCCACGAGCGCGACCGGCGTGACCTGATAGTTGATGAAGGCCTGGCCCGTGTTGAACTTCGTGTTGCTGTTCGCGCCGTACGCGCTCTGATAGTTCGCGTACTCGACATTGCTGTACGCGAGGCCCGCCGTCACCGACCCATACGTGTAGTCGCCGGCCACGCGAATGATCTGCAGCGAATTTGCGGAGACGAAGCCGCCCGTAATGGCGGCGGAATCCACGTTGACGTCGGTGTTCGGATTCAGGCCGTCGAACGTCGCGGCCGTGCCGCCGTTGCTGTTGGCCTTGAAATAGCCCGCGCCGAAGCCGAACGGGCCGTGGTTGTACGCGGCCGCCACGGCCCATGTCTGGCCCGCGCCGGTGCTGCCCGGCTGGCCGCCGAACGCGTACATTGCGCTCATCTGCAGGCCACCGAAGTTGGGGCTCGCATACTTGATCGAGTTGCTGGTGCGGTAGCTGTTGTCGTAGTTGTCCATGTCGCCGGGCATGGCGAACGCGGAGCCGAATGCGCCGTCGTTGGTGAGCGGCTGCAGCAGGTCGATGAGCGGATCGTGCCGGACATCATCTGGAACGTACCGCCCGAGCCGTTCTTGCCTTGCTGGTTGCCGAACCAGGCAACCGAGGTGTCGAGCGAGCCGTAGAGCGTCACGCTGCTTTGCGCGTGAGCGATGGAGGCAAACGATGCCAGTGTGAAGGCGGCGGCGAGAGCGGTTCTTTTCATTGAATGGTCTTCGTTGATGAGTGGCATGGGTGAGAGTGAAATCGCGGCGCGCGAAGGCACGCTAAGGCGCGGCTTTGCCGACGGCCCCGAAATTCAGCGGCGATTATGCGTAACGCCCTCCGCGGACGAATTTGAAAAGCGGAAAGACTGAGTTTCAGAATTCGCATGAGCGCGAATGCGCCGCCAGTGCGGCTTCACAAGGCTGCGACCAGCGCTGGCGTTGTTTTTTTGCGGCGCATTTTCGTAATTGATAAGAATCTCTAAATAAATATCGCGACCGACGGCTGCACATCGACGGTTAAACATTTCTTCATTTTCGTGCGGATGTTTGGCGAAAGTCGCACCTCTATCCTCGCCTCACGAGTCGCAACCCGATTCGATGCCGGAACGGGCAACGCTTCCGGCCATGACCGATAGCCCCGGCCCGCGAGGCCGCACAGGAGAAACGAGGTGAGGATATTCAAGAGCGGCGCGTGCGCCGCAATCATGCTGTCGATATCGGCGCTCGCGCATGCCCAGGCGGCGAGCGCACCGCAGGTGAGCGTGCAGCAGCTGGCGAGCGCACAAGTCCCGCAGGCCGACGCGCCAGTCACGCGCGCACAGGTGCGCCACGAACTGGTGCAGGCCGAACGCGACGGGCAGCTCCAGACGCTCGATCGCACGCTGTACGCGCATCACTGACGCGCCGGTGCAGCGTTTCCGTCGCGGCGAACCAGGCCGCGCGCCGTGACGGAACCTCGCATCGCGGCCAGTCAACGTCGGCTCATTCCATCCCATTCATGAAATCACGCATTCTTTCTTATGTGTTGCGCGCCGCGCTGTGCGTTACGGGCGGCGCTGCTTTGTCCGGATGCGCGAACCTGCATCCGCGGCCCAACGGCCCAGGCGATTGCGTCGGGCCGGCCGGCTTCTGCGTGCCGTTCTTCGGTTCATAGTTCGCGAAGCCGGTCTTCTGCAGCCGTGTTCGCGCGCCGCTCCGGGTATCCGGCGGCGCGCATAATACGCGTTCGGGTGACGCAGCCACGATCCACGTCTACCAGGAGACCCATGAGCCGCGAGATCCGCACCGATGCCGAAGTCCTCGCCTCATGGCAGCGTAGCGCGACGCCCTGGATCGCCGCCGTGCGCGGCGGCGAGATCGCGAGCCGCCGGCTCGTGACCGACGCAGCGGTGCTCGACGCCGTGCTCGCGAGCGCGCCGCGCAGCGTGATCGATCTCGGCTGCGGCGAAGGCTGGCTCGCGCTGGCGCTCGCGCGCCGCGGTGTCGCTGTCACGGGCGTGGACGCGGTGCCCGAACTCGTAGAGGCCGCACGCGCGGCGGGGCTCGCGGACTGCCGCCTGCTAACCTACGAGCAGGTCGCGCAGGGCGCATTACCCTGCCGCGCCGATGCGGTGGTGTGCAACTTTTCGCTCATCGGCTCGACCTGCGTCGATGATCTGCTGCGCGCGGTGCCCGCGTTACTGGAGCCGCACGGCACGCTCATCGTGCAGACGCTGCATCCGCTCATGGCATGTAGCGACGAACCTTATGTCGACGGCTGGCGCGCCGGATCGTGGGCCGGATTCAGCCGTGCGTTTCGCGACGCGCCGCCGTGGTACTTTCGTACGCTCGAAAGCTGGATCGCATTGCTCGACGTGAGCGGCCTCGACTTACGCGCGCTGCGCGAGCCACTCGACCCGCGCAGCGGCAAGCCGGCTTCAGCGCGCGGTACGCCTACAAGCCGTTCACGAATTTCCGGCATCGTGGCTGGATGCTGCGCTACGAAAACCCCGAACGTTACTTCCATACCTCGACGCGTTATGGCGTGGTGGGGCGGGAACTGTGGGTCGAGCTGGCGGGACAGCTCTGGTTCGGGGCCGTTCGCCATGCGCAGGACGACGACGAGCGTCCGCAGCCCGATCGCCATATTACGGTGCGCGCGCTTGCGAACAATGGACGCCTGCCACGCCTGGCGCTCACGGAGGCAACGATCACGGAGACGGTCTCGGGCTTCACCGGCATCGCATCGGTGCGCAGCGTGACAGCGCCGAGCCTGCCGCAGTATCCGCCGCGCTACTACGCGAGTTACGACTGGCGCGTGCTTGGCCACTACGCCGCGAGCGGCATGAATGAATTCAACCGCATGTTGACGGGGGATGCCGCGCCGGTCTTGCGCGAGATTCTGGAACTGTACGACTGGACGCCGGACGAGGAGGTCCCCCGGCGCATAGAGGCAATCCGCACGGTGGACTTCTCCAGGGACCAGGTGCTGCAGCGCGGTCTCGTGCTGCTGGTCGCGCGCATCCACGTCGAGCTCGACGTGGGCGGCTTTGACGGGCCGGGTGACGCCGTGTTGTTCGGCGACGTGCTGAACCACTTTCTCGGGCGCTACGCGAGCCTGCAGACTTCCATGCAACTGGTGCTGACCATCGATGGCATGCAGACGGTCTATCCGCGCACCGATTTCAAGGGAGCCGCCTTCTGATGGGAACGTGGATCCAGCGATGTGTGCCCGGCGTTGTTCTCGCGCTGGCGATGAGCGGATGCGGTGTGTGGCAGACGGTGAAGGACGGCACGGTGAATGCCACTCGCGCGGTATTCGAGGCGAAGGTGAAGCAGATGGATCTTGTCGTGACGGCGCGCGGCGCACTGAACCAGGACGCGCGTGCCGTGTCGCTGCCGGTCGTGTTGCGCATCTACCAGCTCACGGACGACAAGCCCTTTGTGACGGCAACGTATGCGCAACTCCTGGACGGCAACGATGCATTGAAAGCGGCAACGCTGTGGAGCCGGGAAGCGACGCCCGGGCCGGGGCAGACGTTGAAGGTATCCGGGCCAATGGACGACGCGGCGAACTACGTGGGCGTGGCGGCGTTCTTTCGTGATACAGGCAACGCCGAGTGGTCCGTTCTGGTGCCGAAATCGCAGTGGAAGAAGACGGATCCGGTGAGGCTGGTGGCAGCGGACCGTACGCTCGGGATCGACTCGGAGCATCGATGAGGCATCTGGGCTTCGGGGCCAGGCTCTCAACTTGCGCCTGCGGAATGAAAGGCCGGGTTTAACCACGGGGAGATGAAATGAGACGATACGATATTCGCGATGGCGATACGACAACGGCGGGTGGTCGCGTCAAGGGAAGTGGGGGCAACGACACGATTGACGACGTGCCCGTCGCCTTCGAGAATGATCCGGTCTGGTGCCCACGTTGCCAGTCGACCGGGCGTATTGTCTGTGTCGGACCGCGTGTGTCTTCACCCGGCCCACAATGGCGGCAACAGGCGCTCAGCGATGATCTGTGCCAGTGCCGCTGCAGTCCATTGCCTCGGCTGATTGCCTCGCAGACGCGCTCCTACTGCGACGTGTGACATGCGTGCCACGTTCGCCTGTGGGACCGCGGAGGTTTGGTGCGGGTTGATGCTGCAGGCCAGCGCCCGGCTGCTCCGTGCATTTTCCCGGATGGGCACCTGCCCGTGGTGCGCAAACCTTGAGTGGTCGAAGAAGCGGATCAAACGTGTGAAATACGATTTTAAAGGGTGAGTGTTTCCCGATCCGATGGGACTCGAGAGAATTGAGAATGGTTGCTATCGTGCGCGGAACACTACGTCGAACACGACGTGGACGTTGTCGCCGCGGCACGAGCCATCACACGGGCGTCCCATTCGCTGTGCTACCCTTGCCCTGCCTTGGGCCGAGGGTGCTGTGCGCGTGTGCGAACGACCGCCGGCGGACGGCCCGATGTATCGAAGCCGAAAAGCGAAGCCGAAGATCGAAGTCCTGAACCAAAGTCCCGAGCCGCGCCTCATCGCGCGCATGCGCCGGGACAACGACCAATAACAGGAAGAAGACCCAGATGAAAAAGCACGAGATACAACGCGCAGGTTCGCGCGGCCGCTTGCGCGCGCTGATCGCCGCCGTGGTGCTGGCGGGCGGCGCGCAAGCCGCGCATGCCGCCACGGAAATCCAGTTCTGGCATGCCATGGAGTCCCAACTCGGCGAGCGCGTGAACGCGATCGCGCAGCAATTCAACGCGTCGCAGAGCGAATACAAGATCGTGCCCGTCTTCAAGGGCACCTACGACCAGACGCTCGCCGCCGGCATCGCGGCCTATCGCAGCGGCGACGCGCCCGCCATCCTGCAGGTGTACGAAGTCGGCACCGCCACGATGATGAACGCGAAAAAGGCTGTGCTGCCCGTGTCCGACGTGATGAAGACCGCCGGCGTGCCGCTCGACGAAAAGGCGTTCGTCCCGACCATCGCGAGCTACTACAGCGACGCGAAGACGGGCCATCTGGTGTCGATGCCGTTCAATAGCTCGACGCCGGTGCTCTACTACAATCGCGACGCCTTCAAGAAGGCCGGCCTGCCCGACGCGCCGCCGAAAACCTGGCCCGAAGTCGCCGAAGCCGCCGCGAAGCTCAAGGCCTCGGGCATGAGCTGCGGTTTTACCACCGGCTGGCAGGGCTGGATCCAGATCGAGAACTACAGCGCGTGGCATGGCGCACCGGTCGCGACGCGCAACAACGGCTTTGACGGGCTCGACGCGCAACTCGAAATCAACAAGCCGCTGCAGGTCGCGCACATCGCCTTCCTGCAGAACATGGCGAAGCAGGGCACCTTCACCTATGTGGGCCGCAAGGACGAAGCCACCGCCAAGTTTTATAGCGGCGACTGCGGCATCATGATGGGTTCGTCGGGCGCGCTGGCGAACGTGCAGCAATATGCGAAGTTCAAGTTCGGCACCGGCATGATGCCGTACGACCCGAGCGTGAAGGGCGCGCCGCAGAACGCCGTCATCGGCGGGGCGAGCCTGTGGGTGCTGGGCGGCAAGAACCCCGAGGTCTACAAGGGCGTGGCGAAATTCCTCGCGTACCTGAGCTCGCCGGCCGTCGCCGCGAAGTGGCATCAGGACACGGGCTATCTGCCGGTGACGAAGGCCGCGTACGAACTCACGCAGCAGCAGGGTTTCTACGCGTCGCATCCGGGCGCCGACACGGCCACGAAGCAGATGCTCAACAAGCCGCCGCTGCTTTGGACCAAGGGCCTGCGCCTTGGCAACATGCCGCAGATCCGCACGATCGTGGACGAGGAACTCGAACAGGTATGGACGGGCGCCAAGACGCCGCAGCAGGCGCTCGACTCGGCCAACTCGCGCGGCAACGACCTGCTCAGGCGTTTCGAGCAGCAGGCGGCGAACTGACGCTCCAACGCTAGTGAACTGATCCGATGCCTCGGGTGAGGCATCGGGCTGCGCCCCAAAAGGCCGACGCCAGTCCGGTCTTTTGGGGCGCTTGGCTTTCGCTCCGTGCCCGCGGCTTTAGAACCACGCGTCCTGCATGTCGAGCGTGGTGCGATCGAGCGAGGCGAGCAGATCGAACTGCGCGCCTGTCTTCGGCAACTCCCATGCGAAGAAGTAGGCGGCGGCCGCGAGCTTGCCGCGATAGAAGGCCGCCTCCTCGCCGTGGGTTATGGCGAGTGCCGCGCGTGCCACGAGCGCCTGTTCGAGCCACACCCAGGCCAGGACCACGTGGCCGAACGCTTCCAGGTACACCGAAGCATTGGCGAGTGTCACCGCCGGGTCGCCTGCTGCCCACAACTGCCGCGTGACTTGCGTGAGCCGCTCGAGTGCGGCTGCGAGCGCGCTGGCGTGGGTGGGTTCGTCTGCCGCGCCCGAAGCGTGTGCGCGTTTGAGCGTGGCCTGTACGCGCGCCACGAAGACCTTGAGCGCCGCACCGTCCTTGATGACGACCTTGCGGCCGAGCAGGTCGAGCCCCTGAATGCCGTGCGTGCCTTCGTGGATCGGATTGAGACGGTTGTCGCGATAGAACTGTTCGACGTTGTACTCGCGCGTGTAGCCATAGCCGCCGTGCACCTGGATGGCGAGATCGTTGGCTGCGAGACACCATTGCGAAGGCCAGCTCTTCGCGATGGGCGTGAGCAGGTCCAGCAGCAGCGAGAGCGGCTCGCGCTCCGCGCCGCCGGCGGCGCGTGCTTCGTCCACCAGTTTGGCGCACCAGAGGTTGAGCGCGAGTGCGCCTTCCACATAGCTCTTTTGCGCGAGCAGCATGCGGCGCACATCGGCGTGCTCCACGAGCCTCACCTGCGGCGAAGCCGGATCCTTTCCCGCCGCGCCCAAAGGACGCCCTTGCGGACGGTTGCGCGCGTAATCGAGCGCATGCAGATAACCGGTATAGCCGAGCATCGTCGCGCCGAGCCCCACGCCAATGCGCGCCTCGTTCATCATGTGGAACATGTACGCGAGCCCGTGATGCAGCTCGCCCACGAGATAGCCGATCGCGCCCGCGCGGCCGCCCGGCGTGTGCCGCGTGCCTTCGCCGAAATTCAGCAGGCAGTTCGTCGTGCCGCGATAGCCCATCTTGTGATTGAGGCCCGCGAGCACGACGTCGTTGCGCTCGCCGCGCGAGCCGTCCTCATTCACGAGGTACTTGGGCACGACGAACAGCGAGATGCCTTTGACACCCGCAATGAGCTTGCCGTCGGGTCCGGGAATCTTGGCGAGCACGAGGTGCACGATATTCTCGGCAAGCTCGTGCTCGCCGCCCGAGATCCACATCTTGTTGCCACGCAGACGATATTGCGCGCCGAGCGGGGAGTCGCATTCGAAGTCGGCGCGCGTGGCGATATCCGAAAGCGACGAGCCCGCTTGCGGCTCGGAAAGGCACATCGTGCCGAAGTAGCGGCCTTCCAGTTCGGGGCGCACGAAGGTATCGATCTGCCTGGCGCTGCCATGCGCGAGCAGCAGGTTCGCGTTGCCGATGGTGAGAAACGGATAGGCGCTCGTGCCGACGTTCGCCCCCTTGAACCACGCGAAGCCCGCCTTCTCGACGACGAGCGGCAACTGCATGCCGCCGTATTCGTAGTCCTGGCCCGCGGCCATCAAGCCTGCGTCGCTGAACGCCTTCAACGCCGTCTTCACTTCGGGGATGATCGTGACCGTTTCGCCGTCGAAGTGCGGCTCGTGCTGATCGTTCTTCTTGTTGTGCGGCGCGAAGAGGTCAGTGGCGATCTTCTCGCAGGTGTCGAGCGCGGCGTCGAAGGTCTCGCGCGAGTGGTCCGCGTAGCGCGGAATGCGCGTGAGGCTTTCGACATCGAGCCATTCGTAGAGCAGGAAGTTCAGATCCCGGCGGGAAAGAATCAGCGACATGGCGGAACGGTCTCGCATCATGAGAGGAGAAGGCGCGTAGCGTACCTAAAATAGAACGATCGTGCTATTGGTAATTTCTCCAGCGTCGCAACGGCCTCACTGCTCGCCGCTGAGGTATCGTTGCGGCGATACGCCCATGACACGCTTGAACATCGTCGAAAACGCCGTGGGGCTGCCGTACCCCAGTTCGTACGCGACGCGCGTGACTGACTCGCCCCGGTTCAGACGGGCAACCGCCTCAATCAGGCACGCTTGCTCGCGCCAGGCAACGAAGCTGGTTCCCAACTGTTCGCGAAAGTCGCCCGATGAAGGAAAACTTATATCAACGCTGCAGCACACAGCGGTGAAGAGACGCGCACTGCCGATGCCGTGATTCCAGTCATAGAGCGACGACATGGCCTTGATTTCCGACAAGAACATGCAAATCAGGAGTGCCAATGGACGTTTCTCTATCGAGGCAAAGGAAGAGCTCCTTCTAGAATGCGGTGGATCGTACGTCCGAGTTTCATCGACTGGTATCGAGGATGGAACGAAAGGCAACCGGACTATCAAATCGACGGCCTTCGGCCGCCAGAAGTTCTCGATTATTCGCGACGACGGCAGCGTTATCCAGGGCAGGACAGATGCATCGGGCAAGACTGGGCTGCAGCACGGGCTGGCTGCTGAAAGCGTACGCCTTCGGATTGAAGATGAATCAGCATGATCCCGACCGAATACATAACGCGGCAAGCGCGCATTTGCTTCACAAAGGGAGATCCTGGACATGGCCACAACTGAACGTATCATTCCCGCGACCATAGCAGAGGATGGATCTGTGCACTACACCTCCGTCATGTCGGCGCCGGACGACAGCACAGCCGTTTGTTATATGGTCCCGAATCGCGTCATTCCCGTGATCTTCGTTCCGGGGGTCATGGGAAGCAACCTTATCGGGATTGAGGGCAGTCCGGTTTGGTTGGCCAATGGAGAGGGAGGGATGGTGTGGGGTTGGATAGGTAGGGGCGCTGAGGTACGAAAGAAAAAACTGGATCCGAATACAACGGACGTCTACAAAGATGGCGATATCCCGTCCGGGACCGCGCAGAGTGAGGTGGAACTGCGCCGTCGAGGCTGGGGGACGGTGGCGAAGATGAGTTATGGAACGTTCCTTCCCTTCCTGGAAAATGCACTGAACGATGCGCATGAGTGCAAGGCAGGTTTCCGGGCGAGCCTTATGAAAAAACTTGTGGCCGATGCACCGGGCGTGAGTGTGCTGTCATACGATGAAGTTGCGCTG
>NZ_JAMBPS010000086.1:0-20730 GCF_024206515.1 Paraburkholderia sp. CNPSo 3281
GGGAGGTCGAACTGGTTGTTCGCAGGATCTCTGCGTGCCGGAAAACGAGCGGCCGCGATCATGACTTTAATCCGCTCTGCACAACTGAACGGACACGATCCGTTGGCTTACCTGAAGGACGTGTTGACGCGATTGCCGACACACCGTGCCGCCGACATAGCGCAACTGCTTCCTCATCGCTGGACGCCGGCCGCTGCTTGAGCGCTTGAGCGATTGCCTCCGTCAAGATGACTTCCCCGGGTGCTTACAAATAAAGTCGTCAATTCGCATAAGTCCGCATTAAATTCGTCAATTCGCGTTCTAGACTTCGAATCCCGCTCCTAAGGTCTTGATCCTATGGACGTTCCTGCACACCTGACGCAGCCGGTCGCGTTCGCGCGAGCGCGCGGCGCACACCGCTTCGAAGTCTTCAGCCCGAAACTCAAACGCCGGCTGACGCTCGACCGACGCTGCGCGGTCGATCAATGGTTCGTGCTCGAATCCGATCCGACCGTGCGCGTCTTTTGCGAGCGTCCAGGCTTTGCCCAGTTCGATGGCCGGCGATATCTCATCGATTTCCACGTCCGCTACGCTGACCGTCAAGAACTGCTGCTCCTACCCGATCCGGTCATCGTGGAAGACGGCAATCCTCGTTCGGTCGTTGATGCCACCGCGATGACTGTGCGCCACGTCGAGCACGCAGAGCTGGGGGCCTCGCGTATCTGGATCGACAACTGGCAGCGCATGCTGCCGTGTCTGATCGCCACACGCGGTCTCGTGCCGGCTTCGCTATTCAACTCGATCGAGCGCTTCGTCGCAACGTCTCAGTCATTGCTCGACATCGAGCGAGAATTCTCAACGGGTGACCCCATCGTCGTGCGCGCGGCCTTGTTCGGCCTGTTGCATACAGGCCGCGTGACAGCACCCGAGTTGCGCACCGAGCCACTTTCGTGGTCCACGCGCTTTGCTGCTGCCGAGGTCCGCTCATGAGTCGCCGCAAACCCGAATTGCAGGCACTTGACCTGACGACCTGGCCGACCGTGGCGTGGACCGAGTTCGATGCGCCTACGCGCAAGCGCATCCGGCTTCGGATGCAGGCAATCGAGCGTTACGCGCGCGGCGAGCCTGTCAAGGACATCGAACATGCGACCGGTGTGAATCGCCGGCAGCTCTATCGCTTGCTCGAGCGGGCGCTCGAACTGCATCACGACGGGCGCATCTATGGGTTTCGCGCGCTGATTGCGCATGTCCGCGTAGCGGAGTACGTCCGTGTGCGCCCCGTCACCGTACAAGGCGAGCGGGGCAGCCGTGGCGCCGTAGGCGCCCTCTCACAACTGTTTGAGCGTTACCCTGCCCTCACCGGCTGGCTCCGGCTGCAGCTCAAGCAGCGCCGCGTCAAGCTCGATCAGCGCCATACAGACGGCGCTCTGCATACGCGCCTGCGCGGCCTGCAAGCATTGCACACTGAATTCCTGCAGCAATGCCGTCAAGTGGGCGCAACTGCCGCGGACTATCCGTTCAATACGGCAGGCCAGACGATTCGCTCCCTCTCGGCGTGCGTAAAGGCGGAGCTGCTACGCAGCTTCGGTACTGCTGCGCGCGCGGCCGGTGCCTCGCACCTCAAAGAGGCCTGCATCGCCCTGATGATGAGGCAGGCGCGCCAGCGGCAAGCCGCCCCTATCAGGTTGTCGAATTCGATGGTCACAAGCTCGACATCCGGCTCAAGGTAGTCGTGTCCGATCCGCTGGGCTTGAAGCACGAGTTCGAAATCGAGCGGGTTTGGCTGCTTGTCATCATCGACGTCTGCACGCGCGCGGTGCTCGGCTACCACCTTGTGCTCGCTCGCGAGTACAGCCGCTACGACGTCATCAAGACCATCGAGAAAGCGCTTGAACCCCACCCCGCGCGCATCTTCAGCATTCCCGGTCTCGCATACGGAACACATGACGGGTATCCCTCCCAGCGTCTGCCCGAGCTGGCCTACGTGGCGTGGGAGTGGATGAAGCTCGATAACGCGAAGGCGAATCTCGCGAGCGACACGCTGGCCGCGCTGTGCGAATTCGTCGGCTGCAGCGTTGACGCCGGTCCCCACTATAGCCCGGACGAGCGACCTTATATCGAGCGCTTCTTTGGCACGGTCGCGTCCCGCCTGTCTTCGCGATTGCCCGGCTACACCGGTTCGCATCCGCGCGATCTGCGCCGGGCGCTGGCCGATCCCAAGGGCAATCTGCGACTCTACGTGTCGCTCGACGAGCTGGAGGAACTGATCGAATATGCGATCGCCAGCTATCACGGCACTCCGCATGCAGGCCTGAATAGCGTCACGCCGCTCGAAGCGATGACGTATTTCGTGCGCGGCAAACAGCAGCTGCTCACCTGGCTTCCTGAGCGGCACCGCCGAACGCTGTGCCTGATGCAAACGGCCAGGCGCTGCCGCGTGCGGGCTTATCTCGAGCAGGGGGGTGCGCCCGCACATCAACCTGTATCGGGTTCGCTACACCAACCCCGTGCTCGCCTGCAGCACGCATCTGATCGGGCAGCAGCTGCTTGTCTACATGAATGCGGACGATCTGCGCTGTGTGCGCGCCTTTCTCGCCGACGGCACGGAGCTCGGCGTACTCGAGGCGCAAGGGGCGTGGCGCGTCGTGCCGCATAATCTCAAGCTGCGTCAGGAAATTCTGAAGCTACATGGCGACAAGCGCGCCCGTCCGCTCGACTCCAATCCCATCGAAGCATACATACAAGCCAAGCTTGCCGAGGCCAGAAAGACGCGCAAGGCCGCCTCCGACCTCGCTCAGGCGATGCGCATGCTCACTGCGGCACCCATGGTACGCGTGCCGCCAGGTCCCGTCACATCGACCGGGATCGCCGCGCCGGTGGCGTCGCTGGCCGCCGCGCCGAACGCCGAAGCGACTCCGCCAGCGAGCGTGCGCCCGCGCAAGCTCACCATCGGCACCGGACAGGTTTTCTAACGCTGTCGTTTGCAACGGAGGCCCCATGTCACTGCAAATCCCACGTCCGATCGACCCGTCGCTGCACCCGCTCGTCACCGGCAATTACCGCATCGCCACACCCGCGATCGAGGCGTTCCACGAGCTCGTCACGCGCTGCCTGCGCTACCGGATCATGGGTGCGCTCATTTACGGCCCCTCGCGCATTGGTAAAACCCGCGCAATCGAGTACATCCGGCTCCTGCTCGCGCGTCATCACCCGAAGATGACGACCTTCCACGCGCAGTGCGAGCACAAGCCGCGGCACGCCGAAGGTCCATTCTTCGTGAACTTGCTGGAGGCCGTTGGCGATCACACGCCGAACGCCGGCACCAATCCGGCCAAACGCATGCGCCTGACGCTGCGCATTCGCGAGGCGGCCGCCCGCGCCGGCAGCAGCACGGTGCTGCTCTTTTGTGACGAGGCGCAACGCTACAACGAGAACGAATACGAATGGCTGCGTGATGTGCACGACGCCCTTGATCGTCAGCATATCAAACTATTTACCTTTCTCGTCGGCCAGGAGGATCTGCTTGCTCAGAAGACGGCGCTGCAGGTCGCCGGCAAGACACAGATTGTCGCGCGTCTCATGGTCGAGGAATTCGCCTTCTGCGGCATACGCAACGCCGAAGATATCGCCACGTGCCTGGACGGCTACGATCAAACAGCCTACCCAGAGGGCAGCCAGTGGAGCTTTACCCGCTTTTACGTGCCGCAGGCGTTTGACGCCGGCTACCGCCTGATCGACGACGCCGGTGTGCTGTGGCAGGCGTTCGAGGCAGCACACCACAAGGCGAGCTTGCCGGGACGGCTCGAAATCCCGATGGAATCGTTCGCACGCGCCGTCGAAATCGTGCTCAAGGACAGCGAACTCAAAGATGCACCCGGTTACTGTCCCACGGCAGCGTTGTGGGCTTACGCCGTGCAGCATTGCGGCTACGTCCAATCCCGCCATGCCACCGGACGCGTGCTTGTCACGGCGTGATGCCGCAGTGCTCAAGCCGCCACACTTTCCGATTCTGACCTTTGACGAGCGGCAACTCTCGCTCGCGTTCGGCAGCGTGATTAACCTCAAGTGGCTGATGCCCGGGGAATCCCTCCTCTCGATCCTGTGGAAATTCGCATGTGCCAATTCGCTGCCCAGCCACGTGCTCGTTCAGTTGTTGAGCCCCGAGGTTGACGCGTCTGAAGGCGTGGCGCCGGTGCGCGACGACATCGACCTCATGCGCCTGCGCTGCATCCTCCGCCTGCCCGAGCACATCTTGCGCGTCTCGTTGCTCGAAGCGGCACGCTCAGGTCGGTATCACGCGACGTTCCGGTATTGCCGACAGTGCGTAGCGCACGGTTACCACAGTGTGCTGCATCAGCTCGAGGATGAAGATCGCTGCCCGGCGCATCATCAATTGCTCGAAACGCGCTGTCCGCACTGCCGAGGCGAGACGCCTTACCTCGTCAACACCAGCGTGATCGAGGCACCGTTTCGATGCGTCTGGTGCCGTTCACACTTCAGTTATGGGCGTCTTTCGCTCCTCTCGACCACGCCTGCGATGCGCAGGCAAGACCGCATCGCCCTGACTCGCCGATTGCGTCTGCGCTTGGGCAACGGCATCGACGCAGCGGTCGCTCAAGGGCCGATCGCTGCCCCCCTTTGTTGACACCTGTACGACGCCAAGCCGGATTGCGGTAGGAATGCTCATTACTGAGCACCCCCCGCGCAGATCCGTACGTGCCCAATTCGGGCATACGGCTCCTACCTTGGGTGTTTGACGGCGAACCGCGCGCTTGGCCACGGATGAAGAATGCGAGGTCGCGGGAGCCAGGCATTGGCGATCCGCGCCATTCGCGCCCACGTCAGAGCGTCTTTCTGACTGCGTCGCCGCAGCGTGCGCCGCCAGAGATTGGTGACGTGGTGACGAAAGGCGCAGATGGCCCGCGCGTTGGTAGGCACCGCGTGGTACGCGAAGTACCCGCGAACCACCTGCCGGAGCCATTGCCCCTGCACTGGAATCGGTTCATGCATGCGCCTTCGGAGTTCCTCCTTGATCTGCCTGAGCTTCGCCCGCATGCGATCTCCTCGTGTCTTCCGTTGTAGCTGGAAGGCACCACGACGTGACCGCCCGCAGATAAAGATGAACCCCAGGAAGGTGAAGGTCTCTGGCCGGCCAAGGCCGTAGCGCTTTCGTCTGCCCGCTGCACTGCGGCCAAACTCGAGCAGCCTCGTCTTGTCCGGGTGTAGCGTAAGCGAGAACTCTTCCAACCTCGCTCGCATCGCGTCCCAGAAATGCCTCGCGTCAGCTTCGTGCTCGAAGCCGACCACGATATCATCCGCGTACCGCGTGATGATTACGTTGCCTTTGGCTTCCCGCCGTCGCCACCGGTTGGCCCAGAGATCAAAAGCGTAGTGCAGGTACACATTCGCGAACAGCGGTGATGCCACTGCCCCCTGAGGAGTACCCGTTTCACTGACGCCCAGCTCCCCGTCCTCCAGAACGCCCGCCTTGAGCCACTTACGCACGAGACGGATGATGCGCTGATCACCGATTCGGTGCTCCAGAAATCGGACCAGCCATTCCTGGCTTAATCCGTCAAAGAAGTTCCGAATATCTGCGTCCAGTATCCAGTTCACTCGGGTGCTGGTAATGGCCGTCGATAACGCATCCATCGCATCATGTTGACTGCGCCCGGGCCGAAACCCGTACGAAAAGCCGAGAAAATCTGCCTCGTAGATCGCATTTAGCACTTCGACCACCGCGCGCTGGACGACCTTGTCTTCCAACGCAGCAATTCCCAACGGGCGCTGTTTCCCATCCGGCTTGGGTATGTACTGCCGCCTGACGGGCAGTGCCCGGTACGCTCCACTTTGTACTTGCGCGTGCAGACGCTGAAGGTTGCCCTCCAGATTTGCTTCGAAGTACCGCCATGTCATACCGTCCACTCCTGGAGCCGCATTGCGCTTGAGCGCATGGAACGACTCTCGAAGCCGGTCGATGGTGACGTGGTGCAGCAGAGCAGTGAACCGCTCCTTCTTCCGCTGTCTTGCAGCCTGCCGTACACGTTCCAGCCCCTGTGGCACGCTTACCCGGTTCTGCGCCCGGCACGTGTTGGACTGACCCGTGTTCCCCTTGGTCCCCGCCCTTCGCTCCACCCACTCCGCGGCCGGATTCCCGGCGTTGTTCGCAGGCTTCATCGCTAATATGGCGGAGTCTGACTTCTCCCGTCTGTTCATCATCGGCTACGGCTCCTCGCCTTCCCGATGCGGACCTGCCCACGCTGCGACAGGCCAGACCGGAGATCTCCCGGTTCCCGAACAAGGAGCGTGCGTGCGTGCCAGGGTCTTCGACCACGCCGAGCCGACGGAGTGCTCGCAATTATCGCGCTCCGTCGTGTTGCCTTCCGCAATGTCAACGGCGTCGGCGCTCGGGACAATTAAACTATCGCGGCTCAATGGCTGGCCCGCACGTACCCCTGTCAACGCTTCGCCGCATGTCTCGCAACATACTGCGCATGACTCGGGGACAACGTGGTTTGCTAGACCTTCGTTGTAAGAGACTTGCACTCTTTACTCCTTGCCGGTCTCCCGGCGCACTGACATCTTTAATTTGGTCTACGGCAATTGCGAAAGAAATAAAGCAATACTCAATATGTGTTGCCTGTTACGCAACTCGGAAGCAGCCGTTACCTGTCAATATTGCCCATGCAATGCGCGCCGTCTTGTTCGCCAGGGCGATCGCAGCAATGCTCACGTGGCGGCGTTGCATCACAGCCTTGATCCAGCGACTGTGCCGATCGTCGCGACGGTTCACGAAGTGCATGACCGCGCGGGCGCCCTGTACAAGCAGGGTTCAGAGATAAGTGTCGCCGCGCTTGGTAATACCGCCTAACCTGGTTTTGCCTCCGCTGGATTTTTGCCTCGGCGTCAGCACCAGCCAGGCCGCAAACTGCCGGCCGTTCCTGAACTGAGACGGATCACCGACACTGCTGACGAGCGCGGTCGCGATCACGGGCCCGATTCCTGGAACGGTAGCGAGCCGCTGGCAAGCTTCATTGCTCTTGAAGATCTCCGCTATCTCGGCAGCAAGTTCGTCGAGCCATTGCTGCAGTGCCTGCAGTTGCTCAAGGTACATCGAGCCAAGCCGTCTGAGCAAAACGGTAATGGGGGAATCGGGATTGTTGACGAGCGCAACCACTCCCTTTCTCAATTGCGGAAGCCCGACCGGGAAGATCACACCCTCTTCAGCAAACATGCTCCGGATCTGATTCGATTTCGCTGTCCGCTCCTGGATGAGCCGTTGGCGCATGCGATGAACCGACTGCAGCGACTGCTGTTCAGCGCTCTTGATCGCAACGAAGTGAATGCCTGAGCGCGTCACTGCCGCGCAAATCGCCGCCGCGTCATTCGCGTCGTTCTTGCCACCGACCAGAAACGGCTTCACATATTGTGTCGGCAGCAGACGGACCGTGTGTCCCAACGCCGTTAGCTCACGGGCCCAGAAATGGGAGCCGTGACAGGCCTCGATACCAACCAGACTCGAGTCCAGTTTTGCGAAGAACTTCAACACCTCAGCTCGGCGAAGTTTCCGTTGTACTACCGTTTTTCCATGGCGATCGACGCCATGAATCTGAAACACGTTTTTCGCGATATCCAGTCCAATGGTAAGTGCAGGCATTGACGTTCTCCCGGGAATTGGTGAGGTAAGTGTCGCCCCGAAGGGGGCGGAGTCCATGCCATCAGCCTTGTCGCAGCTGATACTGCCGCTGCGGGCCCCGATGAAATCCGCTGACTCACACCTCATTGCGGGTACGAGCTCGAAGCGGCTCTGGTGCAAATAGGGCCGGCGAATGGGTTAGAGTTGTCGGAACAAAACGAACCGACGAGCCGCGATGAGCAAGCTGAAGAGTCCGGAGAAGTTGTTCGACGGACGCCATTTTGATCGGGAGATCATCATTCTGTGCGTTCGCTGGTACCTGCGCTACAAGCTCAGCTTTCGCGATCTGGTCGAGATGATGGCCGAACGGGGATTGTCGCTGGCTCACACGATTCTGCGGCTCAACCCCTATCCACCCCATTACCTGGTGGCATTCGCTTTTTCGACCATCCTCTACCCGCATCCCCGTCAGCGTTCCTTGCGGTTCGCCTGCCACGGGGGCGAAGATTCGGGCTTACCGTGTTCCACGCCAGTTACACGAACAGCTTAGGTCCCGCCTTTCTTCCGGTGACTGTCTGTCCCTGTTGCTCGCAGCGCGTATCGAGCAACCCGTCACATACCTTTTGGTCCAAGCCTGCCAGCATCTTGGGCTTGTCAAATTTAACGAAAGTTACGGCGGTTCACTTACGTTGACCATCCTGTCCAGCCTAGCGTCCCTGCCGCCTGATGCTGGCAGCAGTTGAGCTTGCCTCGCGGCCCGCTCTTCTCTTGCGAAGGACTTCATTGTCCCGAGGGCTTCGAACCCAGCCGTTACCAGCCACGCTCGCCCCGGTAGGCTATTGCTGAGGGAACAACAAGTCTCACTGTCCCTTACGGGCCGAGACCATAACTGGCGCGACCTCACGTCGCACACGTGCTTTATTTTCCGTTTTCTCAAGCGACCCCAGGAAGACCCAGCCGTCGAGCGCCGCGCCCGAAACCTATTCGCTCGCGAACGCGGCTTACGCATTCGGTGATGACGCGGCGATTCCATTTGGCAACGCATGGCGAATTTCGGACGATGTAGGCCGCCAGCAGCCGTTTTTCCAGCGGCAGTACTGGAGCGGCGGCGACTGGCGCAGGATCGACTCCGACTATCTCGGCGCCGCGACCGCGCTCGCCATCGCCCTCGACAACATGACGAACAACACGAGCCTCGTGCTCGCAATTGAGCTCGACGGCGGCGACGTGCTGCTGTTTGCCGCCGATGCGCAGGTCGGCAACTGGCTGACATGGTCCGGGTGCAACTGGAACGTCGGCGCAGGCACGGTTTCGGGAACCGATCTGCTGCGCCGGTCCATTTTCTACAAGGTCGGGCATCACGGCAGTCCCAATGCGACGCTCAAGGAGCAAAGGCGTGCAGCTGATGTCCAATCTGCGCTACGCCATGATTCCGGTCGATCACGACATGGCGGTCAAGAAAGGCTGGGGCAAGCTCCCGCTTCCGTCGCTGGTCGAGGCACTCGAAGCCGCGATTCAGGGACGCGGCAGCGTGTTGAGAACCGACCAGGACCCGGCTCCGGCGGCGGCGACCGACAACGTGAAGACGACACTGTTGTATTTCGAGGTTTCGCTTTGAGCGATGAGCGGGCGTTCGATTCGGGCCTGTGTCGCTGGCGGGTCGCCGCGTGAAACTTACTGAGGCGCCGTCGCGAGACCTGCGCCGGTATCGGTCGGGTCGAAGCCGGGGGCGAAGCCGTTCGACGTACCCGATGACAGCACTCTTGCATTGAAGATCTGCCAACCCAGCGGCGAGGACTGGATCAGCTTCTGCGCCCAGAGCGCGGCGACGCCCGCGACGTGCGGCGTGGCCATGCTGGTTCCGCTCATCGTGCGCAAGCCGCCGCCCACGGCCGCCGAGATGACGCTTACGCCCGGTCCTGATATGAGTGCACCGGTGTTCGAGAACTCCGCGACTGACAATCCAGCCGCGTCCTGGCCCAGTGCTGCAACGGAGACAATCCCTTCCGACACGGCAGGTGGCGACACCGCGATCTCGAATCGGGGATCGACCTTGCGCCGACTCTCATTGCCCGCCGCGGCGACGATCAAGGTTGCCTGAGCGCGAGCGCGCAGCGCCGAGGCGAGCCGCTCGAACAGCAACACGTTCATCCGATATCCAACCAGCGCGCGCGAGATCGCGAGTTCGGGCGGAAATCCCCGCTCCTGCAGTCCCGCCGAGTATCCGGGAAAGTCAATGCCGAGCGACATCGAAATGACATGAGCGCCGTTGTTGACCGCCCACTGCATCGCGTCGGCGATGCGCTCGCTCGAGCCGCCCTTGTCGCTCAGCACCTTGCCGATCAGCGCCTTCGCGACGCCCCGCGCGACGCCGATGCGGAACCCGTCCACATCGCGCCCAAAGATCGTACCGGCGCAATGTGTTCCGTGACCGACCGTGTCTCCGCCATTCGGGTCGTCCGTGAAGTTCTCCTGTACGAACGTCACGCCGCTGAAGGCGGGATGAGTCGCATCGATGCCGGTATCGAGCATCGCAACGACGATGCCCTCGCCGTCAAAGGGAGAGGTGTCGGCCTTGACCGCATGAACGCCCCATGCGGTGCCCGGCCCTTGCGCGGGCGCCGCGACCGGCAGCATTTCGACGGGCTGGGTCAGTCGCATCGGCATGGCGGGCGCGACCATCTGGATGTCTGCTCGTGCGCTCAACTGCGCTGCCTTGCGATAGTCGAGCTCATCGACCTCGAAAGCAGGCGCCGGCTCGGCAGCAACTTCGAACGGCGTGGCCCCGAGCCCTGCGGCGAACCCGCGGCCGCGGAGAATGATGTACTTTTCCTTCACGAGAAGCTCCTGTAAAGTTCAATTGGCCGCGGCTGATCGCCGTGACCGCGTCACAAACTCCCCGGAATCCATAACGGGGTTCTACGCCGGAATCCCAGAAAATTCCGTCATCACGACATTGAGAGCGTCAATCGGCTTGTTTGCTTGGGGCGTGACGCGCGACAAAAGCCTGCCGCATCTGTCTGGCGCTGGATTTCATCGCCGTGCAGGTACATCGGACGGGCTTTGTCCGGATGGGTACGAGTTCCCGTGCTATGGACGCGACTATGCATTTTTGACGCAAACCGGTTTGCCGAAGGCGTTCCACCGGTTCAGCAGGTTGGCGATGATTACGCCTTCGCCTTCCTGCGACGCAAGCCTTTGCCCATTCGCGACCAAACACGCTATACGAGTTTTCGCTCTTGAAGTTGAGGGAAAAATTCCCTTGATGCTCGTTGCTTCCAGGCATAGTAGCACTCCTTACCAATTGTGGACGTATTCGAATAACTGTGCGAACGTCGTCCAGACGCGATACGTCGAGCGGTCGCCGCGTCGACGGCGACCGCCTGACAAGAAGACGCATCGGTTCGACGTTAGATTTTGTCAGCCAGCTTATACCGGAGTAAAGGAAAACTTAAATTGCGAATTACTGTAGTCGAGCGTAACGTTCACAGCGGGCGTTGCGGCGGGCAGCACATATTTCGTCTGCGGCGTGACCTGGTTGTATGTGTAATTGGGCCCGGTGACTGTGTTGCCGACGGCCCAATACAGCGTGGTATTCAATTCGAATGCCGACAATACATTGCCGGCACTGACCGGAGCAATCGATTGGCATGTCAAATTTCCGTTGATATACCAGAGCGCATTCATCTCGACGGCCGGCTGGTCCGTTGCATTCTGCACGCCCGATTGCTGGGCAGTGACGTGAGGTAGCCGTGCGCTCGATCCCAAAATGGGCGTGCTCAACGTCGGTTGCAGCTGAGACCCATTGACCAGTTCGGAGACATATCCGGGCGGGATTGCAACCACATTGGTCGAATAGGTTCCGTCAGTGGCCTCCATTTGGCCGCTGACTTCCTCGCACAGGACAAATTTGCTCGTACCCCCCTTTCCCGGATGCAGCTGCTGCCATGCAGCGTAGAGCCACTGATGAGCATCGTTCGCCGGTGTGAGAAAGACCAGGATAGATCGATTTCCGAGCTTGTCGGTATTGTTCGTAACACGGAATTCAGTCGAATTCACGTTGGAAGCGAATGCATTTGCCATGGTGATTCCTTCGATAGGTTTCTGATTAATCAGGGTAGACGAAGCGGAATCAAAATTCTGTCGAAACCATATTCGTCTGGTGAATATATTCGTCCGTTCGTACGGCTGCTGCCTATCGACCAAAAGGCGGAAAATGGATTGAGAAAAGATTGAGAACCGCTCGATCGGCTTGCGGCGTTGGATTCGCCGGTGGTTATTTGACAATCGTGTCTTACGTGAATAGCCAGCGAGATGTCGACGCCCAAAAGGCCAATTGCGCACGGCGTTGAAGTTTCAGCTTCACGAGGACGTTGTGCACGTGCGTCTTGACGGTCGCAACACTGACGCCGAGTGTCCGAGCAATTTCCTTGTTGCTCAAGCCTGAGGCCACCAGCCGTACAACGTTGCACTCGCGCGCGGTTAAGGGCACCGGGGCGGCACCTTCGGTAGCGACGCGGTTCGGCACGACAAGTTCCGCTGCTGCTGGAGTGGGTGACGCGCGGACCGCATCGATTTCCTGCAATGCATAGATCAACTGCGTCAGCGACAGGATGGCTTCGACGCTGGCGGCCCCGACGCTCGCCGTATAGTCCACTTCATGCGGAGGTTTTTCCGCCCGTTTGAAAACGAGGACACGTGCGGTCGTCCCCGCGCTCAGTGTCGGCACGCGGTCCTCGTATTCGGCTAACGCAGCGTCAACAAGCACGAGATGCGGCTGCAGGTTCGTCGTGGCCGCCGCGCCTTGAGCAGTGCTGGTACTCCATCCCGCCAGCTGGATCTGCGGCACCGTGGCAAGGACTGCCGCCAGCATCTGGTTCGGCCAGCATGGGGGAGCGATCAAGAGTACCCGCGTCGTCGATGGAGGCATGTTCACTGGGCGTTCCTATTGGGTAGCGGCTACGCAAATTGGTTCGGTATCCATTGGTTGTCCCCCCATCCTGTTCCCCGCGTTATGCCGGTAAGCTCAATGCGTCCGGTTTGTTCTGGCTATCGTGCTTATATTGGCCGAGGTCTTCAATACTCCCGATGTCGTATCGGGTAAGACGCACGCTGTTCAGACATCGCCAAAACCCGGGTTGGATAGCCGTGAGACGAGTTCGGCCGTGCTGCGCAAGTCCAGCTTCCGCAGAACATTCTCGCGGTGCTTGCGCACAGTGAGGTCAGTGATGCCGAGCAGGCGTCCAATCTCTTTACTGGTTCGCCCTTCAACGACGAGCGCTGTTACTTCATGTTCACGTGCCGATAGGGAGCAGTCTTTTTTCGAGTAAGGTGGGTGGCATTAACCATCCCTGTCGCCGTGCATGAGTGACGAGTTCGGCAACATTGCGTAAGCAGAGCCTAGTGAGCATGTTGCTTCGGTGCTTGCGTACGGTGAACTCGCTGATCGACAGTTCCCGAGCAATGCTCCGGCATGAGAGACCGCGGCCGAGGGCGCCGAGAATCTGGTTTTGTCGAGCAGTGAACGGCGGCAATCCGCAGGTCACCCCGTTGTGTGCCCGCACGACGAGGTCGGTCACAGCAGGATAGGCGCGAAGCTGGGCCCACGAGTTCGGGCGAGCATGGCGACGTAACCGACAGGTGCGATAGGCTCTGGCTTCAACGCGTAGCGCGCAAGCTGCCGATTAGGGTTGCAGTCCTGCCGGGTGAGCCAATAGTCAGCACCGCGTCGCGTGCCACATCGAATGACCACGTGACCGCCGGCGTCTGGCCGGGCCGCGCGGAGTGTTGGTACCAATGGGTGCCGATGTCGTTCAGTTGTGCGGGCTCGTCGGTAATATGTCCATCGTTGGCAATTTCCGCGTCGGCTGGCGGGGTGGCGTTGGCCGGGCATTGTCAACTCAGCGAAATGAGACGAGTTGATGGCCTGCAGGCCGGGTAATCAGAAAGCGAAGGACGGATTTTGGGTGGCATCGGTGAATTCGCGCCAAGCCACAAATCGTGCGGCAAGCTGTTTGCGATAAAGCGAAGCACGCACCAGATGTCGCTTGAGCGGGAAATGTTGGCGGATTGGCCCGAAGCAAGAAAGGAATTTCTGCGTTTCGGCTCACGAAAGCCGCGCATGCGCCGCTCGCGTTCACGCGTGGGTTGATGGCTATTCTCGGCGCGGTTGTTCACCCGGGCCGCCGCTTTAACGAACACATGCTTCACGCTCGCCAGCTCCGGGATTTCGGCTTTGGCCGCCGGGTAGCTGCGCAACTGGTCGGTAACGATCTTGCGGGGTACCGGGTTTGAGCGCAGCACCCGCTTGAAAAAGCGCTTGGCCGCGGCCGTGTCGCGCCGCTTCTGCACCAGGATGTCGAGTTCGGCGCCATGCTCGTGCACCGCTCGCCATAGCAGATACGGTTCACCGCGCAGCGTGACGTACATCTCGTCAAGGTGCCAGGTTGAACCGGGCTTGCGCCGCGCGGCTTTCACCCGGTGCGCCACGCTCTTGCCGAATTTGTCGCATCAGCATCGGATCGTCTCGTAGCTCACGATCACCCCGCGCTCAAAGAGCAACTCCTCGATATCGCGCAAGCTCAACTGAAAGCGGAAATTATCGATGACGTCATCACGAATGGGCACGTAGAGGGAGTCGATGAGCTTTGGCCATTTCCAATGTTGCCCGCACCGGGCCGAAATCCTCGGAACTGGGGTGTGATTATGAATGCATCGACATGACTCCCTCCGCAGTGTGATCAAGAGCAGTCGCCTTTGGCCGGCAGAATTGAACCATACTTGTCTCGGCGGTCCAAGTGCAATTGGCGGCCGAGCGCCATCCACCATTTCCTCCTCGCGAAGTCTCGACATCTGCCAACGCATTCAGGTTTGCGATGTCAAGTGCGTTATTGAAGACTCCTGCGTGGCACGATGCCGTACGCGGATAGTCGCCGCTTGCGCGTACTGCCTCAGCGGCGCTTTCGCTTCGTGCATCGCGCCTTCGACAGCCGCAATCTTGTCTCGCAGGCGAGGGGGTAGTGAAACGGGCGGACGCGAGGAAGTTCCAACAATCGACGACATTTCCAGTCCCCGGTGCCCAAGCACTGGACCGAGCGTCGCCAGCGCTTTTGTGTGACTCATGCCCAATTGTCGCGTCAACGCCGGCACCGCAGTTCGCGCCTCGGCTGCTTCCAATGACGCGGCAACCAAGTTGCGTCCGTGTGACGCAGCGCCTGTCGTTCTCCAGCTTGGCCGGCCACACACCAACCGCGCTAGTGGGAGAAGTATGGTGCTGCACGATGGTTGCGGTGGGTCGGAGGCAACGGGAGCGCTAAGGACATCGCCAGCGGGCGCAGAACTGATGCTACATCTAGCGCCTCCGTACGGGATCCTGCATCGATTTTCGGCATGGCTACATATTCCTCACGGAATGCCCTATTGCTGCACGATACAGGGTGCGTGTGTCAAGGAGGACGAAATGAAGACGCTCCTTGCTGAAGATCAAGGGCTGCGGTGCCAATAGCGCGTGGGCAAATCGGTTAAGGTGTTGGGCTGAACGAATTGAGAACCGATGATGAGCAGGCTGAAGAGCCTGGACGAACTGACTCGCTTCAGGTTTTCTGAGGACTGTCCAAACCTTTTGAGGCGGCTTCGGGTCATTTCGACGAGCATCTTGTCGCCCCTTTCTTCAGACCGCCCCAAGTACAACCACCTCGCCGCGAACATGGTGATCCTGTACAAAGTGCGCATGGACGAACTGCCGGAGGACGTGTGCCGGCTAGCTGGGTGGGGACTGTTAAAAGGCGTGGGGTTCCGCTTCTCTTCCGCCTGCAGTATGAACTCGAGGACGCGGGTTTTGGCTGCCCACGGGGATCGGGAATCACTTTCGTTCTCAGTTATTGCGGGGCACAGGGTTAGCCGGCGTCGCGTCCAAAGAGACGTTAAACTGCGAACGCCTGCCGATCCAACATTGAGGCCATTGAGGCCGCATCATGCGAATTTTATTTCACGACATCGTCCGGGCAGGCGAGAGCCCGGAGGAAAGCGCGCTGCGCAAGACTGCGTTCAGCGTCGACAGAACGCCCGGTGCAGATGACCTCAGGCCCGATCGCGATCAGGTCTGAATGTACCGCGGAAGTCGCATTGGAAGACCCAGCCGCGCTTAGCTGAAGACCCACCCTATGAAGGTGTTCTTCCTTCATGGCCCGAAGGACATCCGGGGTGTCCGTCACCTCATCCCGATCAATGAGGATGCTGTGATTGCTGCACAGCCAGATACCATTGCTAATATGCCGCCGCTCATCTGAGGTCATCTCTTTCAGGTATCGCCGGCTCCCTGGCCCCTCGGCGGCGCCATGAATATGTGCGGCCACGCCTATGCTTGCGACCCCCATGTCCGATTCATCGCTAGTGGCCCGATGTTGGACAATCGCATCCTCGAAACGAGCACCGATAGTTCGCCCGAGCAGCGAGTGCGTTCCTTGTCTTTGAATCGAAGTCGTCGCGCATCTTATAGGCCGTAGGGTCAGGTTTCCAGTCAGGCTATTTCCGGAGTTGTGGCGGTCATTCGCCCTTTCGCTTCTTCAAGCTGCATCATCTGTGTTGCTGAATTTTACCGGTCATTTCGAAGGCTCGTCGAACGCCCGAGCCAAGATGTCAAACTTCGCAGCAAGCCCATCTTCACTGTGCGCAGTACTCGGTGAATTGCCTCTCCCGTACGCCTTCGCGAAGGTGCGGTATCCCACCACCGGAGCCACCGCTTGATGGAGCCGTACAGCCAACGGCTCAACTATCGACCACAGCGGAAATCGCTTCATTCCAGTTCGAATATAGCGAAGGCCGTGCAGCTCATTCAATCTGACGAGCATCTGCATTGCGTTCAAATCGTCTGATGTCTCTTTAAAGATCTGGAGCAGGCCCAGTTCCTTCGCCTTGCGATAGCATGCATGCACATCATGACCGTACTTCTTAGATCCCAGTTCGCGTACAGTCACACCAGAATGGCGGAGATAGGCCTTGAGCGTGAGTTCGACGCCGTGATGCACGAGAAAGTAGGCGGGTATCGGCGAAATTTGACTACCAGGATGCTTCTCCGCATGGGCTTGGTCGACAACCGAAGCCGCCTCAATGTACTCATAGGCATATCGAGCCAGGCCAATCGAAGTTGTGCGATCGTCGTCGTCCATGTCGGTGTTTTCCAGCGCCGGCCGGGCCAGCGAACTTTCCGTTGTCTAGTCTTGTAGGGTCGAGAACTGGCGCGCGCACGTTAGACTCCGGTGGCAGTTCCACTGCTTTCGCAGTGGGCCTCAGTCCGGCTGCCGTGGCCGCGTTTCCAGCTCCCGCCTCATCGAACGCAGCGGGCCGCTCGGTGAGATAGATATTGCTGAGTAGCGGCGAAATCCCCCCGCCTTGCGGAACGCCTTGTTTGCCCGATGCCGTCAGCATCAGTTTCAGCAGATGCATGACATCCCGATCATTGATCCGCCGCGCCACCTTGTCGAGCAGCAGATGATGCCGCACTGTGTCAGGATCTGGTGCAAATAGATGGCGTGTGCGCGATATCGCTAATAGATATGGATACCTTATCGGTTGAAAAGGACAGCATCCCAGACAGAGAAAGCAGTGATGTCTTCAAGCGCGAGAGCGGATAGGTCGAACTGTCCCTTGCGAATGCGATGCATCAACTCGATGCCTGAAATCGTGGTCGCGGCACTTCTGAACCGTTTGAGACCGAGCATTACGTTCGTTCTGGACTTGATGTTTCGATGGTCCTGTTCGATCAGGTTGTTGAGGTACTTCGAGGAGCGCACCTTCGTGTCCTCGGGAAGCAGGCCATCTATTTTCATCTCACGCACGGCCCGATGCGACGCGGCATACCCATCGAGTGTGACCGTCTTCGGTGGCCGGCCCTGATGCCTGGTTGCCTTGCTGAAAAAGGCCTTCGCTGCAGCCACATCGCGCTTTGCCCTGAGTACGAAGTCTACCGTCTGGCGGCTTCTATCCACCGCCCGATACAGATAAGCCCACTTTCCCCGGATCTTGAGATACGTCTCGTCAACCCGCCAGGACCGTCCCGCAGGCGCTGCGAAGTGGTTCCAGCGCTTGACGAACTCGGGGGTATAGCGCCGAACCCAACGCAGGATCGTCGTGTGAGCAAGCGACAACCCTCGCTCAGCCATCATCTCGACGAGATCGCGCAGGCTGAGTTTATAGCGCAGATATCCCTGTGAGAAACATCACCACCTCGCGCATGTCATCCATCACCATGCATTGCAGCTCATTGCCGTACATGCCGCGCCACGGTAATTGTGTGCCCGCTTGCATGGCGCGCAGAACGGCACTCCGCGCTGCATCCGTTGTCGGCAGCTCGAACTGACGCTTCAGCAGACCCAGCGCTTTAGTCCTGATCGCCCGGAGAAGTTCGGACGCGGCCACCGCGCCATGCTGCAGGGTCACGGCGGACGAACTTGCTGTCATTCCCTCGACCTGCGTGCCGAGGATTTCCTTGAGCATCGCCATCAAAAGCGGCGCCAGGGCGGTGCGCCGCTCCTCGTCCAGCATTTCCATGCGCTCGAGGAGCATGGTCTGCACAACGGGGCCGTGTTGACGCCAGATCGCGAGTTCATGCCGGGCGAGTCGCTTGCCCAGTGCGATCAACCGCCTGTCCTCGTCGCTGGATGGTGCCTGGCAGTAGAGTCGGCACAGCGCGTCGAACGTCACATCCACGCCGAGGTAACGGTAACTCGTCAGGATATCGACGACTGCCCGGACGATATCGCCCGATGTCTTGCCCTCCAGAATTCCGAAGGGCGTCTCGATCGACACGGGCCCTGTTTCGCGTGCACGGTCCACAGCCGCGAGCAGACGCTCGACGACTTCCGGGTAGAAGCTCTGCAGATCGTCATGCAGCGGTAAGACGCGCTCTGCGAAAGATGCGATCGCATCGGCGCGCGCGTTGTTGTCGGCCGCCTCGACGATTACCTCGAGTGCATTGCCGTCGAAAAGCGCCTTCCCTTCGATGAGTCGCTGGAAATCGCTCGCGATCTTCTGAAATTCATAGCCGGCCGGAACAAGATACCGTTTGGCGACTTTCCCCAAGCGTGACTTGATGTCGTTGAATGCCCTGCCACCGAAGCGGGCGAGCTCAGGCGCCTTGTAGATCGTGTCGTGCGCCATCTCTGCCCACGCGTGATGAAGAATCGTCTGGATCTGGATCTCGCAACGCATTCCTGCAAAATGTGCGTATTCCGGCAACGCGAGACGTTCGGTCTTCAGACTCACGACATAGTGATTGGACGTATATAGTTCTGCAGCGTCGTCCACTTCACGTCGCGGGTGGTGGATCCTGACCTCCAGTACCTCAAAGTTCCCGTCAACAATGCCAGACTGGATGAAGCGGTTGACGTCACTGTCCGTATAAAAGATGACGCGGCAGCCTGCAAGGTCCTTGATCTGTGCCTCGAGTGCCTCCGTCCCCTGCTTCCCCCTCTTTTCCAGCTTTACACGCAGGGAAGCCAGCTCCTTCGCGCGGGCTTTCACCTGCTGCAGTCGAAGCACGTTACGATCGGCGTTGATTGCGGCTGTCAGTATGGCGGCAACGGTTGATGCGAACGCGGCGTAGGCGCCCTGACCATGCCGTTCGTAGTCTTCGAGATTCATCTGCCTGCTCCGCGCGTGGCACTGTATCCGGCATCCCGGGTTGATCAGGGATGATACTTCGCCACCCCGCTGACCTTGCCCTCGAAAAACGTATCCCTTGCTGAGAGTGTGTAAAACTCTGTGAAGGAGGAAGAAACGATGGGTAACCCGAGGGCGCGTTACACGCTGGAATTCAAGATGGAGGCCGTGCGCATGGTGCGCAACGGCCAGAGCCAGTCGGCGACGGCGAAGATTCTGGGCATCAGTACGCAGTCGCTGAACAGCTGGATCAAGGCCGACGATGCCGGCAAGCTTAACGGAGCGGGCAAACAGGTTACGCCCGAACAGATGGAAATAGCCCGGCTGCGTGCTGAACTGGCCCGCGTGAAGATGGAGCGCGATATCCTGGGAAAAGCGACGGCGTACTTCGCGAAGGAGTCGGTGTGAAGTACGCGTGGATCGAACGACACAGCCGCCAATGGCCGGTTTCCGTAGCCTGCCAGGCGCTGGGCGTGAGCCCAAGCGGCTATCACCGTCGCAAGGCTCTCGATGTCGATCCCGAGCGGCCGCGCCGATACGTCAGCAACGACGCACTGCTGGTCCACATCCGTGCCGTGTACGCCGAAGCCAAAGGCGAATACGGCTGGCCGCGCGTCTGGAAGAAACTGCTGGCTCAAGGCATCCGTGTGAGCAAGGACCGGGTTCAACGGCTCATGAAACTGCATGGCATCAAGGCGCGCACCAAGCGCCGGTTCAAGGCCACGACCGACAGCAGGCACAACCTGCCGGTCGCACCGAACCTGCTGCAGCGTGAGTTCTCGCCGGACAGGCCCGATCGGGTCTGGACGACAGACATCACGTACCTCTGGACCGACGAAGGCTGGCTGTACCTGACCGTCATCCTGGACCTGTTTAGCCGTCAGGTCGTGGGCTGGTCGCTCAAGCCGCACATGCGCACGGAGCTGGTTTCTGATGCGTTGCGTATGGCGTGGTTCCGCCGTCGCCCCGAGGCCGGCCTGATCCTGCACAGCGATCGTGGGAGTCAATATTGCAGCGCCGAGTTCCAGGCACTGCTCAAGAGTTACGGCATGCAAAGCTCGATGAGCCGCAAGGGAAATTGTTGGGACAATGCGCCGACCGAGAGCCTGTGGGGCTCGCTCAAGCGAGCCCGCATCCTTGGTCAACGCTTTGCGACGCGCCGCGAAGCGATGGACGAGGTAATTGATTGGTTGAGCTTCTACAATCATGGGTCTGCCATAGATTTTGTGTTCAAGGCATAACATGTAGCTCAAGGAGCATGTATGCCACGCAAACCCAAGACAACTACCGAAGCGCAGACAGCGTTACCGTCCATTCCGAAGGAGCTGATCGACCAGTTCGTGAAGGGACCCATGACCGCCGAAGCGGTGCACGCCGCTTCAGCCGCGTTCAAGAAGGCGCTGATCGAGCGGGCGCTGGGTGCCGAACTTGGACACCATCTGGGTTATCCGGCGGGT
>NZ_JAMBPS010000087.1:0-20293 GCF_024206515.1 Paraburkholderia sp. CNPSo 3281
TGGTCAATTCGAGTGGTCTGGTGCGCTTGCGGGGGCAGAAACTGAAGCTCTCGATTGCGCTCAAGGGGCTGCGCGTGGCGGCCCGTCCAAAGGACGACGAAGACGGTGTATTCGAGCTCTGGTTTGCCCATCACCGTGTCGCGACACTTGACCTGAAAGCAGCATTGCCGTGAGTATCAGGTGTCAACGATGTCCTCATACATGTGTCAATCATGTCTCCAGTCTGTACACAGCGGCAAAGAAAGTAGGCAAAGAAAGCCGCTCAAACCGCCAATGCCTGCCACGGTTCACCTCGCGCCATCAATGGTTAATGGCTCCGGAGCGTCTGTCGCCTCGCACCTTCAAGGTTAGTGACAAGGCGCTCATACCTCCGGCGGCGCTGCGCCCGCCGTGGGGCATAACCCAAGACAGTTGATGTGCGTGCATACTCGCGAATCCTGATTCGTCCCATTTGGTTTCCCTTGCAGACCCAACCGCAGCGCGCGTAGCGAGCAGCGGGATGAATGACTGCCTTGTCACTAACTTGGGTGGTGCGAGGCGACAGACGCTCCGGAGCCATTCACCATTGATGGCGCGAGGTGAACCGTGGCAGGCATTGGCGGTTTGAGCGGCTTTCTTTGCCTACTTTCTTTGCCGCTGCGAAGAAAGTAGGTGCCGCCCCGCACAGGGGCAACGCCTGCATACCGACGCGAAAACAAGGAAAGGCCAAAGCGACTAGGAACTACGACCAGAACCCAGGCAAACCTCAAACGCACTAGCGGCTCAGACCGCGCCAGTATCGAGACAATTCTCAGCACTCCAACCATAAAGCCACTGCAGCGCGTCATAGAACTGCTCCTGGCTACGCCCCACCCACAGCGCATTGCGCACGAGCCGATCCACGCCCCTGGGACCGCTACGCCCAGCGTGACCGCATCCTCGAGCGCCTGGCAGGCGCCCTGCGCCACATACTGCGTCATCGGGTGCGCAGCGTCGCCGAGTATCGTGGCTCGCCCGAAGCTCCATCGCTCGACCGGATCGCGGTCGGCCGTGGCCCAGCGCTTCCACGACGTCGGGCGGTCGAGCATCTGCCGCGGCAACGCGTCGATTCCTTCGAAATAGGAAATGACTTCTTCCTTGCTGCCGTCTCGCACGCCCCAGACTTCCTGCTCCCGGCTATGGAAGGTCACGACGAGGTTGTACTGCCGTCCGCCGCGCAGCGGATAGTGCACGAGGTGGCAGTGCGGCCCCGCCCACACCACCGGCGCGTTGATCTGCAGATCCTTCGGCATGTTCTCCACGTCGACGACGGCGCGGTAGACCACGTGGCCCGTCACGCGCGGCTCGTCGCCGATCAGCGCCGCGCGCACCGCGGACTTCCCACCGTCGCAGCCGATCACGGCGTCGGCGCCGTAGCGCTCGCCATGCTGGTCGATCACGGTTACGCCTTGCTCGTTCTGTTCGAGCGACTTGATCTGCGTGTCGGTGCGGAACTGGATGAGCGGATTGTCCTTCACCGCTTCGAGAATCGACAGATGAATGTCCGCGCGATGAATCACGCCGTACGGATTGCCAAAGCGTTCGCGAAAGCGCTCGCTCGTTTCGATGCGCGCAACGGGCTTCGCGCTGGTCGCGTCCATGAGCGTGAGCGAGTCCGTGAACACGGCGCGATTGCGCGCCGCCTCGCCCGCGCCGAGCGCGTCGAGCGCCGTGAACGCATTGGGGCCGAGCTGGATGCCCGCGCCGATCTCGCCGATCTGCGGGGCCTGCTCGAGCAGCAGCACGCGGACGTCGGCCCGCGCAAGCGCGAGCGCCGCAGCAAGGCCGCCGATGCCACCGCCCACCACGATCGCGCTGCGTCTGGCGTTGGATGTATGCATGTCTTGTCTCCTGAATGACTTGTTTGAGGCCCGCGGCGCGCGGCTATTCGGTGTAATCGGGCTGACGCTGCGGCTCGGCTGCCGCGAATTCGGGATGCTCGCTGGCGTGTCGATACACAGCCATGCTGCGTGTGTAAGCGGACAAATCGCAGCCCATGCGCAACGCGTTGGCGATCTGCGGCACGAGGCAGCAGTCGGCCAGCGTGGGCGCCACGCCGAAGCACCACGGTCCATCGTGCGACCCGGCGCCCTGCGCGAGCAGGCGCTCCACGCCCGCCATGCCTTGCGCGACCCAGTGCCGATACCACGCGCTCTTCTGCTCCGGCGTCACGTCCAGCACATCCTGCAGATACTTGAGCACGCGCAGGTTGTTGACGGGATGCATGTCGCAGCCGATCAGGTACGCGAGTTCGAGCACGCGCGCACGCGCTTGCGGCTCTGCCGGAATCAGACGCGGCTCGGGATAGCGCGCATCGAGCCAGTCGATGATGGCGAGCGACTGGCCCAGATGGAAGTCGCCTTCGACGATCGCGGGCACGGCTGCCGAAGCGTTGATGTGCTCCACGTACTGCGGCGCGCGATGCTCGCCCGTGCGGATGTTGACGCCGAGATACTCATGCTCGACGCCCTTGAGCCGCAACGCGATGCGCACGCGGTACGAAGTCGAGCTATTGAAGAAGCTGTAGAGCTGCACGATGGACTTTCCTGTAGAGCGGATGCGGCTCAAACCACCTTCACGGTCAGCTCGCCAAGGCGCTCGACGCCCACCTTCATGGTGTCGCCGGCCTTCACGGGGCCCACGCCTTCGGGCGTGCCGGTGAAGATCACGTCGCCCGGTTCAAGGCGGAAGAACTTCGAGAGATACGAAACCGTTTCGGCCACCGACCAGATGAGGTACGAGACGTCGCTCTTCTGCTTCGTTTCGCCGTTCACGGTGAGCCACAGACCTGCGTTCTCGAAATGGCCGGCCTCGCTTGCCGGATGCACGGGGCCCACCGGCGCGGACAGATCGAACGCCTTGCCGATCTCCCAGGGGCGGCCCATTTCGCGCATCTTCATCTGCAGGTCGCGGCGCGTCATGTCGAGGCCCACAGCGTAGCCCCACACGTGCGAGAGCGCGTCTTCCTCGGCGATGTCCGAGCCCGCCTTGCCGATCACCGCCACGAGTTCGGCCTCGTAGTGGTAGTTCTGGGTTTGCGCCGGATACGGCAGTTCGAGCGTTTCGCCATAGGCGACCGGCACGATGGCGTTATCGGGCTTGCAGAAGAAGAAGGGCGGCTCGCGGTCCGGGTCGAAGCCCATTTCGCGCGCATGCGCGGCATAATTGCGGCCCACGCAGTACACGCGGCGCACGGCGAACTGATCGGTCGAGCCGGCGACGGCAAGGGCGACGGGCGCCTCGGGCTGGAAAACGAATGCCATGATGGTTGCTCTTGGAGAGAGTGAACAGATTGATATGGATGACGAATCAAGTTGCGAGCGCGTATCGAATCGGACGCGCGCTCGCCGTCAGGGCGTTAGCCGATGCGTTCTTCGCGCAGCAGATTGAGCGCGGCGAGCACAGGGCGATCGGAGTAGCTGAACAGCACCGCGTCGCTTTGCGCTTCGAGTTGCACCGGCACCCACGAGGGCGCAACGAACACGTCGTGCGGGTCAAACGCGAAGCGTTCCTCGCCGATGCGCACCGCGCCGCTGCCTTCCACCACGCAGTAGACGGTCGAATCGGTGCTGCGGTAGGTCTTGCCCTTGAAGCCCTTCGGCAGGAATTGCATGAAGGTCGCCATGGTGGGCATGGGCCAGCCGCCCGTGGCCGGATTCACGTAGCGCAGTTTGACGCCGTCCCAGTCGTCGAGTTCGCCGCCGCGGTAGAGCGTATCGAGCGCTTCGCGGCTGCGCGCATACGGGTAGCTGAAGATCGGCGAGGTCGGAGCGCTCACCGTATGGCGCATCGGCAGCATGTTGTGGCCGAAGCGCGCGTAGCTGTCGCCCTCGGGGCGCGCAATGGGCTGCGTGGCCTCGGGATAGTTCTCCGCGAAGCCCGCGTCGAGATGGGCGATGAGGGGAATGTCCAGACCGTCGAGCCACACCACGGGCTCGCCGCCTTCCTCGACGCACGGGTTGCCGTGATCGTGCCAGGTCCACGAGGGCGTGATGATGAAGTCGCCGGGGTGCATGGTTGTGCGCTCGCCGTTCACTGCCGTCCACGCGCCCTTGCCTTCGACGATGAAGCGCAGCGCCGACTGCGTATGGCGATGGCTCGGCGCGATCTCGCCGGGCAGGATCAGTTGCAGGCCGGCGTACAGATTGGGCGTGAGACTCGACTTGCCGGGCAGACCGGGATTTTCGAGCACGAGCACGCGCCGGATCGCCTCTTCGGCGCTGATGACCGTGCCTGCCTGCATGACGAGTTCGCGCAACTGCGCGTACTTCCAGATGGCGGCCAGGGCCTGCGGGCGCGGCGACTTCGGCACGAGGGCGGGCAGCGATTCCCAGAGCGGCGACATGCCGCTGCGGGTGATCTGCGCGTAGTAGGCTTCGCGTTCGGGCGTGGTTGCGCTGGCTGACATGCTGGACATGCGAGTCTCCTTTATTCCGTGTATTCGTCGGCACGGCGTTAGGCTTGCGTCGCCGTTGAACGAATTTATAAGCCAGCGCGCCATATCCAGTAAAATCATGATTTCTTCTTATCTATATGTTTTTGGGTATAGCTTAAGCGGGGGACACATGGACTGGACACATCGCCTGCGTCTGCGGCACCTGCAGATGCTGCTTTCCGTGGCGCAGACCGGCAATCTGAGCCAGTCGGCCGAGGCGCTCAACACCACGCAGCCGGCGCTTTCCAAGTGGCTCAAGGATCTCGAAGCCGATATCGGCTTGCCGCTCTTCGAGCGCCACGCGCGCGGCCTGCGGCCCACGCCCTACGGCGAGGCGCTGATCGAGCATGCGCGGCGCATCGAAGGCCACCTCGACAGCGCGCGCGACGACATGGATGCGCTGCGCGAGGGCGGCAGTGGGCTGATCTCGATCGGCACGTCGGGTGTTTCGGCGGCGGACACGGTGCCGCTCGCGGTCGCGCGCCTCGTCGAGGCCATGCCGCGCGCGCAGGTGCGCCTCGTCGAAAGCACGATGAACCTCATGATGCCGGCGCTTGTGCATGGGGACCTCGATATCGTGGTGGGACGCGCAGCAAACGCGCAGGTCGACCCGACGCTCGAAATGGAAACGCTCTATCGCGACCCGGTGAACTTCGTCGTGGGGCTCGGGCATCCGCTTGCGAAACGCCGCAAGCTGGACTGGCCCGATCTGTTCGAGTATGCGTGGATCGTCTGGCCGGCCGGCACGCCCATTCGCACGGCGCTCGAAACGGCGCTCGCCGCGGCGGGGCGCAGCATGCCGCGCCACACCGTGGAGTCGAATTCGTCGATGCTCAATGTGACGCTCCTGAACCAGACGCACCTGATCGGCGTGGCCTCGCATCGCGCGGCCGTGCGCTTCTCGCGGCTGAACGTGCTGCGCGTGCTTGCCATGCCGATGCCCCTCGGCAGCTCGGGCGGGGTGGCCATGTACTGGCGGCGCGACAGCGTGAGCCGCGCGGCGGTGGCGCTGGCGCTGGATTGTCTGCGCGAGAGCGCGAACCTGCCGGCGGAGGGCGCGGTTCTTCAATAGCGTTTCATGAATCCCATTCATGAAAGCATGCGCGATCCAGGCCTTTATCGAAAAACGACTACGTATTTAAATCGCTACTTTGGCAACGAGCTCGAAGAGAGAGGATATGGACTATCGCAATCTGGGCCGCAGTGCGCTCAAGGTTTCCCCGCTGTGCCTCGGCGCGATGATGTTTGGCGGCGAGACCGACGAGGCCGCGTCGAAGCGCATCATCGACAAGGCCTTCGAACAGGGGATCAACTTCATCGATACGGCCGATGTTTATCACGCGGGCCGCTCGGAAGAAATCGTCGGCCGGGCAATCGCGGCGCAGCGCGACAGCTGGGTCGTGGCGACGAAATTCGGTTTCCCGTTCGCACAGGGGCCGAATGAGCAGGGGCAGTCGCGCAAGTGGATCTACCAGTCGGTGGAGGCGAGCCTGAAGCGCCTTGGAACCGACTATATCGACATGCTCTACTTTCACCGCGCGCTGCCCGGCGTGCCGCTCGACGAAGCCGTGCGCGCCGTGGGCGATCTGATCCGCCAGGGCAAGGTGCGCTATTTCGGCGTGTCGAATTTCCGTGGCTGGCGCATTGCCGAGATCGTGCGCCTCGCCGACCAGATGGGCATGGACCGGCCCGTGGCGAGCGAGCCGCTCTATAACATCGTCGATCGTACGGCCGAGGTCGAGCAGTTGCCCGCGGCCGCGCATTACGGGCTGGGCGTCGTACCATACAGTCCGCTCGCGCGCGGCGTGCTGACCGGCAAATACGCCGTCGATGCACCGCCGCCCGGCGACAGTCGCGCGGGCCGCGGCGACCGGCGCATTCACCAGACGGAGTGGCGCGCCGAGTCGCTGCACATTGCGAGCGAGATCGCGAATTACGCGGCGCAGCGCGGCACGACGCCTGTTGCTTTCGCGCTCGCATGGGTGCTCAAGAATCGTCACGTCAGCTCGACGATCGCGGGCCCGCGCACCGAAGCGCATTGGGACAGCTATATCGACGCGCTGAGCCTTCAGCTCGGCCCCGATGACGAAACGTTCGTCGACAGCCTCGTGGCGCCAGGGCATGCCTCTACGCCGGGATATACGGATCCGGGTTATCCGGTCGAGGGGCGCAAGGCCGGCGTTTAATTTGCACCAGGACGCGCTGCGCTATGTGCGATAGCGCAGCGCGTCGATCACGAGCGCGAGCGCGCGCGACGACTGTCGCCGGCTCGGGTAAAACGCGTGATAACCGGGAAAAACCGGGCACCAGTCCTTGAGCACGCTTTTCAGGCGGCCTGCGCGGATGAACGGCAACGCGGCATTCTCGGGAACGAACGCGAGGCCGTGACCGTCCAGCGCGGCGTTGAGCATTTGCGGCATGGCGTTGAACGTGAGCTGGCCGTCCACGCGCACTTGCAACTCGTGCTCGTCCTTCTTGAGTTCCCACGCGTACAGGCCACCCGACGACGTGAGCCGCAGCGTAATGCAATTGTGCTTGAGCAGATCCTGCGGCGCGCGCGGCGCCTTCTGCGCGGTGAAATAATCGGGAGAACCGACGATCGCCATCCTGACGTCCGGCCCGATGCGCACCGCGATCATGTCTTTCTCGACCTGGTCGCCCAGGCGCACGCCGATGTCGTAGCGATCGGCGACGATGTCGCGCAGGCCGTAGTCCACGGTAATCTCGACCTTGATGTCGGGATAGTCGGCGAGGAGCGGGCGCAGCTTCGGCCAGATCACGGTGTCGATCGGATGATCGATCGCGGTGATGCGGATGGTGCCCGCCGGCTTGTCGCGCAGTTCGGTGAGCGCGGCAAGCTCGGCGTCGATCTGCTCGAAGCGCGGCGAGAGCGCCTGAAAGAGCCGCTCGCCGGCTTCCGTGGTGGCGACGCTGCGCGTGGTGCGCGTGAGCAGACGCAGGCCGAGGCGCGTTTCGAGGCTGCGGATGGTGTGGCTCAGCGCCGACTGCGAGACGCCGAGTTGCGCGGCCGCGCGCGTGAAGCTGCGCTCGCGCGCGACGGCCAGGAACGCAAGGAGATCGCTGAAGTTTTCACGCGCCATGATGGGGTTCGCTGTGGGGGCGGGTGGAGCGAATCGTATCAAACACGCGAACGTCAAGTGCGCGCCTCGCCTCCTTGATGCACATTCGCCGCGACGTGCTCCGGCAAGTCCGCTTGCACGGCGCTTGCAGCGCGCGTACGCCATGGAAACGCGTCGAGCAACGCCCATCAAGATCCGCCAGTCGAAGTATCTCAATAACGTAGTCGAGCAGGACCATCGGGCGATCAAGCAACGCACGTGACCCATGCTGGGGCTCAAAACCTTTCGCTGTGTCCGGATCTTGCTGGCCGAAATCGAACTGGTGATCACGATCGCCAAACAGATGCAGTGTGCTCGTGGCACCCATCCGAGCGCTGCTGAACAATTCTACGATCCCGCAATGTAAGCAGTGCATGGCATATAGACTTCGCCAACCATACGATCCTTACCGCGACGAAACCCATAAAGGCGCCAACAGAGGGATAGCGGTGGTCCCAGGGGGCGTCGTCGCCTCCGGCACGAGGGTCTGCTCAGGTCGCCCTTATTTTCCGGTCTCGTCAAAGAGCTTCCTCGCAATCTGCAAAGCCGTCATGGCGGCCGGCCAGCCCGCATAAAACGCCAGTTGCGTGATCGTCGCAACGATCTCGTCGCGTGAGAGACCGTTCTCGATGGCTTTTTTCAAATGAAAAATCTTCGCGGGCAAACGCTACCTTGACTAGCTAATGGATTCTTAAAGACCCTATAAGATAGGCTAATCAAATCCGCACGGTGCCCGCGGGCGTCTCGCGCAATTCGGTCAGTGCATCCAGTTCCGCCTCGATTTCGTCGAAGCGCTCGCCAATGGCCTGCATCAGGCGCTCGCCGGCTGCGGTAGGTGAAACGCTGCGCGTGGTACGCGTGAGGAGCCGGATCTGCAGGCGCTCCTCCAGCGCGCGCGAATGGTTTGGCTCAAAGCCGATTGAGTCACCCCCAGTGTGGCGGCAGCACGGGGGAAGCTGCCTTCGCGCGCCACGGTGACGAACGCCAGAAGATCATTGAGGTTGCGTCGGACCACAGCCATTTCTCCTGTCAGGAACCTGTGGCGACTATGTGCTGCACAGCATTCTGCTGCCGCAACTTGCTCCGCTACTGCATGAGTATCCGGACATCAAGCTGGAGTTCGACGTGAACTACGGATTCCGCGACATCGTGGCTGACCGGTTCGACGCGGGGGTGCGTCTCGGGAACACCATCGACAGGGACATGATCGCGGTGCCGATCGGGCCGCAGGGTGAATGTGCGCGTCGACGGTCAGTTGATTTTCAATACCACACAGCCCCAGGTGGACGCAGCGCTGGCTGGGCTGGGGATCGCGCTCCTGCCTGAAGACGAATTGATGCCGCACATGAAGTCGGGTCGCCTCGTGCGCGTGCTGGAGGAGTGGTGTCCGAAGTTCGAGGGCTATCACCTGTATTACCCAAGCAGGCGCCAGCCGTCGCCAGCATTCTCGCTCGTCGTGCAGGCTTTGCGCCTCGTTGAGTCTGGCCGGGCAAGCGTGCGCCTCATGCAAAAAGCATAATGGACCCGGAAGGGCAACTCATGTGCCAGTGCAGCAACCATTCGTGGGCGGAGTGGGAGGATGGCCTCAACCAGCGTCGTCGATGTCGCGATCCGGATCGGACGGCTGCAGGACCCGCAACTCGTGACGCGCCGGCTTGCACCGTGCCGGATGGTCGTGTGTGCGTCGCCCGCGTATCTCGAGCGGCATGGCACGCCGTGCACCCCCGACGACTTGCGGCGCGCGCAGCGCCTCGCCTTCAGCGAGGCCGTGTCGGCTGGCGACTGGACCTTGCTCGATGCGAGCAACCGCGCACATATCATCGACGGACCTTTCCGGATGGCGGCCAACAATACGCAGATGCTGCTCGGCGCCGCGCTGGCCGGAGCCGGCATTGCGTATGGTGCGACCTTCGTGTTCGGCGAGCACCTCGGGCGCGGCGAACTGGTGGCGCTGCTGCCGGACTATCGCGCGAGCGAGCTGGCGATCCAGGCGGTGTATCCGGGCGTGCGGCGCATACCGCTCAAGGTGCACCGGTTTGTCGATTACCTTGCTGGGACGTTTGGCGACGAACCGCCATGGGATCGCAAGGCGATGCCTTAGACAAGCGGTATCGAATGGCATGTGCCAGCCGCGGTTGAATGGAGTTGTCGCCTGGCGGACAATCTTTCGGCGAGTTCGCGCGCATCATGAGGACTCTCTCGATTTCACCAAATCCAACCAAGGAGCGTCGACATGGCTTCATCGTGTGTCAATGTCAAGAACGACGCGTCACCCGCAGAATGGGAGGCGCGAGTCAATCTGGCAGCTGCCTATCGCCTCACAGCGCTGTTCGGCTGGGACGATCTGGTGTTTACCCACATCTCGGCGCGCGTGCGCGGCCCGGAGCATCATTTCCTGATCAACCCGTACGGCATGATGTTCGAGGAAATCACGGCGTCCTCCCTGGTGAAGATCGACCTCGACGGCCGCAAGGTCAGCGAGTCGCCGTACGACATCAATCCGGCTGGCTTCACGATCCACAGCGCCGTGCATGCAGCACGTGACGACGCGCACTGCGTGATGCACACCCATTCGATCAACGGCGTTGCCGTGTCGGCCCAGGAGGCGGGACTGCTGCCGCTCTCGCAGCAGTCTCTCGGGGTGTTGGCGTCGCTCGGTTATCACGACTACGAGGGCCTTGCCCTGAACGAAGCCGAAAAGCCGCGCCTGGTTCGAGACCTCGGCGACAAAACGTATCTGATGCTGCGTAATCACGGGCTGCTGACCGTCGGCAGCACGCCGGCGGACGCCTTTGTCGCGATGTACTTCTTCGAGGCGGCCTGCATGATCCAGGTGCGCGCGCAGTCGGGCGGTGCAAAGCTGACGCCAATCGCGCAGCCCATTCTCGACGGCTTCAGGCAGCAGATCGTGGCGGTGACGCGCGGCGTCATGCCAGGGGCGCTCGTCTGGCCCGGTCTGCTGCGCCGGCTCGATCGAACTTATCCGGGGTATGCGGACTGACACTGGACGCGACGCGATCCGCGCTCGATCACGCCCTCGATTGACGGCGCTGCGATGGGCCGGTTAGGCTCCGGCCATGCGCCCATCCAAAGTCGATCTGAATCTCTTCGTCGTGTTCGAGGCCGTCTATCGAACGCGCAACCTCACGCGCGCGGCGGAATTGCTCTTCATCACGCAGCCCGCCGTGAGCAACGCGCTCGCGCGCATGCGCAAGGCATTCGACGATCCGTTGTTCGTGAGCACGCCGGCCGGCATGATGCCCACGCCCGTCTCCGAGAACATCATTGGGCGCGTGCGCGAGGCGCTGCAGTTGCTCGATTCGAGCACCCATGCCGGTGAACGCTTCGATCTGGCCTCGTCGCAGCGAACCTTCCGGCTCAGCATGAACGACCTGACCGAGACAATGCTGCTTCCTGCGCTGGAAGAAGTGTTGCAGCGTCTTGCGCCAGGCATCCGCATCGAGAGCTACTTCACGACGCGCCGCGACGTTCCCGAAGCGCTGGCGAGCGGCGCGGTCCATCTGGCGATCGATGCGCCGCTCATCGACGATCCGTACCTGGAGCAGGAGCCGATGGGCCGCGACCGTTACGCGTGCATGCTTCGCCAGGACCATCCGTTCGCGAAGAGGAAGCTCACGATCGACGACTACCTGCGCTTGGGCCATATCCATGTGTCCAGCCGCCGGCAGGGACCCGGTCTCGTCGATACCGAACTCAACAAGCTGGGACTCCGGCGCACCATCCAGACCCGCGTTCAGCACTATCTCGTCGCGCCCTTGATCGCGATGCGCACCGATCTCGTCCTGACTGCGCCGCTCATGTTGCTCAAGCGCTATGACGCACGCATCCTGGCGCTGCCGTTCGATCTCCCCGATCTCGAGACACATGGCTACTGGCACCGCAGCGTCACGGCCGATCCGGCTCATCGCTGGCTGCGCGAGCAGATTGGCCGCCTCATGCGCAAGCAGAGACCATAGGTGTCACGAATCGTTATGACGCAGTATCACCAGAATAAATTTCCTGAATAGCCTGTGTCCCAGTATCGTTTTCGTCATGTTCAGACGAGGTTGGCATGGCGGAACTCTACCTGGTGCGGCACGGGCAGGCGTCACTCGGCGCCGAAAACTATGACGAGCTTTCAGCTTGCGGCCGCACCCAGTCGCGCTGGCTGGGCGAATACTGCGCGCAGGCAGGCTTGACGTTCGATCGCGTCGTGACCGGCACGATGCGGCGGCACGCACAGACTGCGGACGCCTTGCTCACCGCGATGGGCGGCGCGCCCGCGGAGATCGTGCAGGACGCGGACCTGAACGAGTACGATTTTCACGCCCTGTTTTCTGCGCTCGGCGAGAGCGGTCTGGCGTCCGGCCTGCTGGCCGAAGGCTCGATGAAGCCCTTCTACAAGGGACTCAAGCAGGTCTTGCAGCTCTGGTCGGAGGATAAGCTGCCCGGGCGCGTTCCCGAGACCTGGCGGCAGTTACAGGCGCGCTGCGAGCGTGCACGCCGCGCCATTCAACGCGGCGGCGGCAAGCGGATTCTGGTGGTGAGTTCAGGCGGACCGATTGCCGTGTTCACCCAGCAGGTTCTTCAGGCGCCGGCTGCGGCCGCGATTGCGCTCAACATGCAGATCCGCAACAGCAGCGTGAGCCAGTACGTCTTCAATGACAGCGCGATGTCGCTGGTCACCTTCAACACCCTGCCGCATCTCGAACAGGCCGAGAGGCGCGAACACGTCACCTATGGCTGATGCGAATCCGGATTTCCGCTCCATGATGAATGCAAGTCTTCAGTTCGATGTCGATGCACTCGCGCGCTATCTGGCCGCGCACGTGCCCGGCTTTCAGGGGCCGATGGTCGTCGAGAAGTTCGCTGGCGGACAGTCGAACCCCACGTTTCTTCTCGATGCGCAAAGCGGCCGCTATGTGCTGCGGCGTCAGCCGCCGGGTGAACTGCTCAAGTCCGCGCATGCCGTGGACCGCGAATTCCGCGTGCTGAGCGCGCTCGGCAGCACGCCGGTTCCTGTCGCGCGGGCTTTGCATCTTTGCGAGGACCGCGACGTGATTGGCAGCCTGTTCTACGTGATGAGCTTTGAAGAGGGCGAAATCTATTGGGATCCAGCTTTGCCCGCGCTGCCCGTTGATGAGCGTCACGCCGTGTACGACGCGCTGATCGGCACGATGGCGGCTTTGCACGATGTGGGTGTCGAGTCCGTTGGCCTCGCCGACTACGGCCGCGCGGGCAACTACTTCTCACGGCAGATCGAAGTCTGGACGAAGCAATATCGCGCGGCGCAGACCGACGACCTCGACGCCATGGAAGCGCTGATCGACTGGCTGCCGGCGCACTGTCCGGCCGAAGCGGGCAAGCCTTCGCTCGTGCACGGCGACTTTCGCATCGATAACCTCATCTTCCACCGAGGCACGCCGAAGGTTCGCGCCGTGCTCGACTGGGAACTCTCCACGCTCGGCAATCCGCTCGCCGACCTCGCGTACTTCTGCATGTGCCTGCGGCTGCCGCCCAAAGGCCATATCGGCGGTCTCGCGGGGCTGGACAGGGCAGCGCTTGGCGTGCCGGGCGAGGCCGCGATCGTCGAGCGGTATTGCAGCTTGCGGGGAATCGGATCGGTCGGGAACTGGAATTTTTACCTGGCGTTCAGCTTCTTCCGGCTCGCCGCCATCGCTCAGGGCGTGAAAAAGCGTGCGCTGGGCGGCAACGCATCGCATGAGAAGGCGCGCCAGGTCGGCGAAATGACCGGTGCGCTCGCGAAGATGGGCGTCGACGTCATTTGATGCCCGGCGTTTGACGCGGACACGCGACTACATTGAGGAGACAGTTGTGACGACTAATTTGTTCGATCTGAGCGGAAAGATTGCATTGGTCACCGGCGCGAGCCGTGGTATCGGCGAGGAGATCGCGAAGCTGCTGGCAAAACAGGGCGCCCATGTGATCGTGTCGAGCCGCAAGCTCGACGACTGCGAAACCGTGGCGCGCGGCATCCGGGAAGCGGGCGGCAGCGCCGAGGCGTATCCGTGCCACGTGGGGCGTCTCGACGACATCCAAGGCGTTTTCCAGCACATCCGCTCGAAACATGGCCGGCTGGACATCCTCGTGAACAACGCGGCGGCGAATCCGTATTTCGGCCACATTCTCGACACCGATCTTTCGTCGTTTGAAAAGACGGTGGAGGTCAACCTGCGTGGCTACTTCTTCATGTCGGTCGAGGCGGGCAAGCTGATGCGCGAGCACGGCAGCGGTGCGATCGTCAACACGGCTTCCGTCAATGCACTGCAGCCCGGCGACAAGCAGGGCATCTATTCGATCACCAAAGCCGCAGTGGTCAACATGACGCGGGCATTCGCCAAGGAGTGCGGGCCGCTCGGCATCCGTGTGAACGCGCTGCTGCCGGGTCTCACCAAGACGAAATTCGCCGGGGCGCTGTTCGAAGACCAGGCCATGTACGAAAGCTGGATGACGAAGATTCCGCTGCGCCGCCATGCGGAGCCTCGCGAGATGGCCGGCACCGTGCTGTATCTCGTCTCCGATGCGGCGAGCTACACCAACGGCGAGTGCATCGTCGTGGACGGTGGCCTGACGATTTGACGATGGGAGCGGCGCGCGTCATGGACCCACGCGCCGCACGACATTCACCATGATGCAAGGAAGAGCAAGATGGACTTTGCCTATAGCCCGAAAGTCGAAGCGCTGCGCACGCAGTTGCGCGCGTTCATGGACACGCGTATCGTGCCGCGCATCCACCAATGGCACGAAGAAGTGAGCGCGGGGCAGTATCCCGTTTCCTTCATGGAAGACCTGAAGGAGAAGGCGCGTGCGGAAGGCCTCTGGAACCTGTTCCTGCCGCATCTGCGCGACGACGAGCCGGGCACGCGTCTGACCAATCTCGAGTACGCGCCGCTGGCCGAGATCATGGGGCGCGTGTCGTGGGCTTCCGAGGTGTTCAACTGCAATGCGCCGGACACGGGCAACATGGAACTGCTCCATATGTTCGCCACGCCGGCGCAGCGCACGAAGTGGCTCGAGCCGCTGCTCAATGGCAAGATCCGCTCGGCGTTTGCGATGACGGAGCCCGCAGTGGCGTCCTCGGACGCGACCAATATCACCACATCGATTCGACTCGACGGCGACGACTATGTGATCGACGGCCGCAAATGGTTCATCACGAACGCGGCGCACCCGAATTGCCAGTTGTTCATCGTCATGGGCAAAACCGATCCGGACGCGCCCGCGCACCGTCAGCAAAGCATGATTCTCGTGCCGCGCGATACGCCGGGCGTGAAGATCATCCGCAATATCACGGTGGTCAACCACACGGCGCCCGAAGGCCACTGCGAGATCGAATTCAAGGGCGTGCGCGTGCCGCGTTCGAACCTGCTCGGCGAAGAAGGCAGCGGCTTCGCGCTCGCCCAGGCGCGTCTGGGACCGGGCCGCATTCACCACTGCATGCGCTCGATCGGCGCCGCCGAACTGGCACTCGAACTGATGATCGAACGCGCGCAGGCGCGCACGGCGTTCGGCAAGAAGCTCTATCAGCACGGCTCCGTTGGCGAGTGGATCGCGAAGTCGCGTATCGAAATCGATCAGGCCAGGCTCTTCGTGCTGAAGGCGGCCTGGATGATCGACAACGTGGGTGCGAAGGAGGCACGCAAGGAAATCGCCATGATCAAGGCGCTCGTGCCGGGCGTGCACACCGCCGTATGTGAGCGCGCGATCCAGACCTTCGGCGCGATGGGCCTGAGCCCCGACACGCCGCTGGCGGACAGCTGGACCTGGGGGCGCGCATTGAAGTTCGCCGATGGCCCCGACGAGGTGCATCTCCAGAGCATTGCGCGCATGGAGATCAAGGCGCGGCCCTATGAGCCGGGCCATGAGAGTCCTTACCTGACGCGTTAGCGAGAGGTCTCGCGATTGCTTTGGGACGCACCCACGAGCGATCGCGTTTCCTCCGTAGGCTAGGCAGCACTCAGATCCAGAGATCGTTTTCCACCGTGCGTTCGCTGCGCGCGCCGTCGCCGGTGTTGGCCACGCCGCGCGGCTCGATCAGCAGGAGCTTCACTTCGCCGATTGCGCGGGGCTTGTGTTCGGCGCCCTTCGGCACGACGGCGAGTTGGCCCGCACGCACGACGATGGGTCCCTCGCGTGTGTCGATGCGCAGCTCGCCTTCGAGCACGATGAACGTTTCGTCGGTGTCGGCGTGGCTGTGCCAGACAAAGTCTCCCGCAAGCTTGACGACCTTGAACTGATAGTCGTTCATCTCGGCAACCACGCGCGGTTGCCAGTGGCCCTCGATCAGGGCGATCTTGCCGAGCAGGTCGATGGTCTGGCCCTGGCCGCGCGCGGCCGGAGCGTTGGGGTGTGCGGCTGTGGGTGTGGATGTCATTCGGCGGCTCCGTTGCGCTGATCAGCGCCCAGTCGTGGATATTGACGAAGCCGAGGGTACGCCGCTTTAGCAGCGCGTGTCTTGAACGATCGTGACGATGCTGTGCGTCGCCTGCAGCTACACAGCGCGCGCGATCTGCTCGCGCAGCCAGCGGTGCGCGGGGTCGCGATGCGAGCGCTCGTGCCAGAGCATGCACATTTCGTAGCCAGGTACCTCGACAGGCGGTTCGACCACGCGCAGCGCAGCGCTTTCGCGTACGAGCCGCCACGGCAGCATCGCCACCAGGTCGCTGCGTTCGAGTACTGAAACGACAAAAAGAAAGTGCGGAACGGAGAGCACGACGCGCCGCGTGAGTCCGGTTTGCGAAAGCGTTTCGTCGGTGATGCCGCGAAATCCGCCGCCATCGGGCGAGACGATCACGTGCTCCAGTGCGCAAAACTGCTTGACGCTCGGACGGCGCTTGAGGCGCGGATGGTCCGCGCGGCCCGCAAGCACGTAGCGCTCGGTGAAGAGCGTGCGCCGGCGCAGGTTCTCGGGTGCGTCGCTGGTGGTATGGAACGCCAGATCGATTTCGCCCTGCGCCGCCTGCTTCGCAACGCGCGCAGGCGCGAGTTCGACCACGGCAAGGCGCGTATGCGGCGCGGCCTCGCGCAAGCCACGCAGCGCCGGCAACGCGATGGTGGACTCGCCATAGTCGCTCGCGGCCACGCACCAGGTATCGCGGGCGCTCGCCGGATCGAACGGGCTCTCGGGCGCAATTGCCCGCTCGAGCAATTCGAGCGCCTCGCGCAGGGGCTCGCGCAACGCCAGCGCGCGAGCCGTGGGCTGCATGCCGCGTGGGCCTGGCAGCAGCAGTGGATCGCCCAATATCTCGCGCAGCCTCGCCAGATGCACGCTAACCGAGGGCTGCGAGAAGTTCAGGCGTTGCGCCGCGCGTGTGACGTTGTGCTCGGCGAGCAGCACGTCGAGCTGTTCTTCGACAAAAAAATTGAAAACTAAAAAACGTAAGATTCGCAAGGGACTGGCAGATAAGTGAAATATTGGCAATCATTTCGGTAGCGGTCTTAAGGTCGCGTGATCTGCGCGCCAGCAGGTTCTCCGCGCTTCGGACTTGCTTTCACCGGGCGTCCATATTGTGCACCGCCATAGATTCTGCTGAATGCAATTCGTTGAGAATCCTTTCGTTCTTAGCGAGTGCTTGGCATTTCATCTGGAACCAGCGAATGTAGAGAGCAACCTCTTCTATGTCGAACAGCGGGCTCTAGGTTGAATTGCTCATACTGGTAATAGAACGACTCCCAACTTCCAAAAAGCCACGCAACTAGCAGGCAGAAGACATCGGGGCTGTAGGATGGCCCCGCGCTCAATACTCTATAGATGGCTATCTGCAGTTCTTCGCTACTTAAACGCAGTCCAAAAGTTGCTTGGTCGTCCACAATAGGCGCGTAATATGTGAGAAACAACCGCGTCACCTGTTCATGGAAGTGCAAATTCAGTGGGTCCCCGGTGACGTGCATCCCTTTGAGTGCGCGAGCGAAAACGTCGCGTATAGTAGAAGCGTTGGAGCAATCAGGCGAGGTTGCCGCCATCGCGTTGCAAACTTGCGCTGCTTTTTTCAGGAGCGGTTTGGCGCTCGCCGTAGGAATGGTGATGTCATAGTCGCTTGAGAAAAAAGCGTTTGCCGTTGGTAAAGACCAGCGATGCAACAAGGTTGGCGCGACCAGCATGCACTCATGTAATAAACAGATTCGTGTTGCTGGTAGCATGTGTTCGTTATGCCAGTATCCAACACCACAATTTGCATTGTCTTGCTTGAGGCATATCGGGCAATATCGTAACCTTGTAAATTGCCCGGACGGCCAATAGAAGCCGCGAAGCATGCTCTTCCAATATTTCCATCCAGGCTGGCCAAACCCCGAGATGAAGCGTTGACGGTGGGGCGGTTTCAAAAAAGAAATGAAGAAAGGAACTGGGGAATGCTCAAGCACAATTGACTCGCAGGTTCCTAGCATTCCTTGAGAAATCGAGGAAAAGTGATCAAGCCCGGTTATAAACAGAGGATTGTTTCCTGCCCACGCGTGCCGGAAGAGCTGACGAGCCGTAACAATGGGGTCTTGATATGACGCCAAAAGGTGATAGCGACACGCCAATGAATGAATCGTTTCGTTAGGGAGCCATCCGGGAAGAAGGGCCACTGAACAGGGATTGGTCTTGGGTTGAGGTAGCACGGCGCGTCTCCAAGGTTTTCGAGCAGGCTGCGGCTGGTTTCGATGCCCTTTGCAAAGATCGAGCGATTAAATTGCAGGTTCATTCATCGGCACCGTTCTATAGGACGGTACTCTATGCGCGAAAAGTTCTCCTGCAACAAGTTCGGCTTCATCCCGTTCATCCGGTTCGGTGCAACACTCGGGTCAGTGATTGCATCAACAGGCCTCACCAGCACGTACACCAGTTACTCCCGCGCCGCGACAGCCCTTTTGGGAGTAAGTCCTCCCAGTCCGTTCACCTACATGGGTACGAACGTCCGCCAGTTTGCGCTAGCGATAGACGCAGGGCCGTTTAAAGACGCAAGATCAATTCTGCAAAATTTTACGCTCTGGCCACTTCATGCATATGTCCTGCCGGAAGCAATACGTGAGGCGTGGTCAATGGAGCCCAACCCCGGAAAGGGCGCACGGTTGAGGCATTATCTGAGAGCGGATGCGAGGCGCCCCCTCGCGAAACCGACGCCACATCTTTGTCTTAGCTGTGTCGCGGAGGATCTAAAAAAAATGGGCGTGGCATATTGGCGTGTTTATCATCAAATACCATGTATCGATCATTGTCCATATCACCGTGAATTGACTCTTGATCACTGTAGCAGCTGTGGAGCATTTTTCTCCACGCGTTGGACGCTTCCCCTTCCGTCTCTGCGTTGTAATACTTGCGGGGAAAAACTAGTCAACATTGAAAAGTCAAAATACGTCCAGCCGTACTGGAACGTGCTGTCAATGCTCGCTGATCTATTTCGAGGGGGGTGGGGACTGCTCAGTCCCGAATCCAGACTGGAACGTTATAAGAAATTTTCGATGAAATTGGATGAAATAGATAAGAATGATGAAATAATATTCATCGCTGAATATCTTAAAGATAATTGGCAGGCTTTCTGTTTAAAAGAATTGTGCGAGAGAACGGGCGCTATTATTAGTACCGGGTCAATCCGCCGTGCATTGTCAGGAGCCGATAGCGGTTGTGATCCAATGTTACATTTAGTTTTGCTGGAGGCTTTCGACAGCTTTTCTGGACAACACTGGAAGAAGACGAAGACAGCCATGCGGATCAATGAGGTCCGTGAAAGTGCCAAAACGTCAGTCGTCGGCGGGATCGAGATCCCGCATGTTGTAGCAGAGGAGTTACTGGAAACATTGAGATTGTTCGGGGTGCCTGATGCAATTATCGGCCAATCAGATAAATCCGGATTTTGGAGTAAGATAAAAGAACAATGTCATTTAACCAGATCAAAAATATTTGAATTTGTTCCCTTGATTTCCGGATTGTCGGGAAAGAGTAAAAATGCGATATCAATCTCAGAGGCCCAGAACGATGCAAGGCATCAGATCAAACGTGTGATGGGTGGTGCAAAAACGATCTTACGTTCGACGCTTTGGTCCAAGTGCAGATCCGCTATGAAATGGGCTATCAGGAACGACAGTGAATGGTTCGATAGAGTGGCACCGAGACAGCGATCGATTTTCGTGGATGGCGACGTTCTTCAGGTCCGGAAGCGGGTTAGAAGAGAAATAAGCCTGATGATCAATGATAATCCTCAGATGTCTCGTACGGAACTCTGGTCGACACCACTTAAAGGCGCGCTTTTGTGGGCGAGCAAGCAAGATAAGGAATGGCTTATTAAGATACTGCCATATGCCAAAATAGGCGGCGCAGGGAAGCCCTATTTGATAATTCGGCGTGCGATGAGAAATGAGATCAAGGATGCAGTAGACCGTGGCGTCGCACGATCCCGCACTGAACTCTGGAGGAAACGTCAAACTGCGACGAAATGGTTGTCAATACATGACAAGAGGTGGCTCGATAGAACGTAAGCGGCAGTTTCTCCTCACATAGATCCTGATCTGAAAACAGCGCAGGATGTGTCCACGGTTTTTTAATGGACACACCCTTCATGGACGAGAACTGCGCAGATTTTTTGCCCTTGCGTGCGACCAACGTTGGTGTCGAAGGCAAGCGGACTTTCGACAAGCGTGACAAACAGAGGCTGATTGAAGCCTGCCTGAAGCCGGGCGTGTCGATCGCGGGTATGGCGCTGAAGGCGGGCGTGAACGCCAA
>NZ_JAMBPS010000088.1:0-19749 GCF_024206515.1 Paraburkholderia sp. CNPSo 3281
GGACCAGGCGTTCCCGTCTAACCGTCTGCTCGCCTCGGCCACGCTCGACCGGCTGCGCCACAACGCTTATTGCCTCGTGCTCGACGGTCACTCCTATCGAAGCCCGCGGCACCTTCCGGAGCATCACTTGAACCTTGCAAACGCGACTTAAACGGCCCATTCTTAAACCACAAAGATGCTCGTTTCTACCCACTTCTGCTGGCGCCTATATGCCGGAAATACCCGGCTCCTTTATGCCGGAAGGTGACAGGCCGACTTTCTGCAGGTTCGAGACGCCCAACTCGCGTATGACCGTCGGCAACCAGAAGGTCAGTCCGTACGATCCGCACAGCATGGCGTAGAGCACGAAGCTCAGCAGATAGACCTTTGGATCGGCGAACGCAGAGCGATGTGCAGTCGGCTTCGATTGGGCGCTCGTCAGCGATTCACTCACATCGCGTGTCACCATTGCACTTTCGGCGGCCGTGGGCCACGTAGCCTTGTCGGGGGAGTCGACGAGGTAGAGGAAGCACACGATCCCGAGCACGCTACTCGGCAGCCCTTCGATCAGAAACATCCATTGCCAGCCGCCCATACCGGACACGCCGTTCATGTTCTGAAGTATCCAGCCCGAGAGCGGTCCGCCGACCAGACCGGCCGCAGCCGTCGCAATCATGAACAAGCACTACCGCTTCACGCCCCGGATTTCGAATACGGTGCAATCTCATGTCCCATTCACTTTTTAGCAAGCACGAGAAGACCGTCGACGAAGCGCTTGCCGCCATCCAGACAAGCGGCTACTGGAGTCAGCCAGTGAAATGCCGAGATCCAGAGCGTATGGCGAAACCGCTGCGGCAGACGGCGAAGGCGCCTTCAGGCGGCATCTTGGTCAGCCCTTCGAACTCGACCGGCCCGGCATCAACGGAGATGGAAACTGCGTCAAAACGCGAACGAAAGCGCGACGAATGCGAACTACAGCGCGAAGCCTTGCCCCGGTGATGGACCAGTACTCACACCATGACGGGCGTTGTCAGCACAACCAGCCCCACGAATCGGGGCTGGTTTCGTGTAATACATCTCTGCAGATGATTTCAAGCGAAAGAACAACGGCTGGCGCTATTGAGTGGAACCTGCCGCTTGCCCGCGTTGTTCGGAGAGGATGCGAGACGTGTCCAATGCGGTACTGGGATAGTGGAAGAGGTCTAGAGGATCGAAACCAGCGGCGAACCAACGCTTTGCGTCTGCAATAACTTCGGCGCGGGTTTTGGGTGTCGACGGATCGTGCGGTGATGTGGAGACTTGTGCGAATGCGGACGCAATGCCGTTTACACTGAGCAGAATCCCAAACGCGACAGAGGTAATTCTTTTCATAAAAATCCTCCGAGTGGAGAGGATGGGATTTAATTGTAGATGATTCCTGGATGAATTGTGAGAAAGTAGACAACCTTCGTGAATCAAGACACATCCACTTGTCATCGTCTTTTTTGTCGACTTAAATCAGAATTAAAGAATCTCAGATATTGGGTTCTGCCCTCAGCGCCATCTGTACGACGTCAAGTCATCCATCGGATGCCGTTTCCGGGACTCCGCGAGCTCGATCGATCCGACGGTGACCGTTCTCACGCCGCTGGCAACGGACGCCTTAGGAGGGCACCGCGCTGCCAGGTTGCCGACAAACCAATGCGCGTTGGCACGCACAACGACCTACGCGTTGTCAGGTGGCGCGCCTTATAGCGGACCAGCAGACCCAAGGGCCAAAAGCCACAAGATAGCCGTCGGATTTACGACCTGAGCACATCCTCAACTCCGATACTTGGCAAATTCAGCGGGATGCATCTATTAGAAGTACGCCAAACTGAACGGCGCTTAGGTCTAAGGTTAGCAAGCCTGTTGCCCGCTCGGCCTCGGCAGGCTCGTCAGGCAAAAAATGAGGCGAGTTAAGTGAACTTGCGTTCATTGCTCAATCATATGAGTTGAATGGAGCAATGGTGTCCCTTAGAAGTGCCCAACAATTTGTTTGAGCAATATGGGCGCATCATGTTGTCGAACGCGAACTGTGATATGCGGGGAAAATGTGTTCTGGTGACCGGTACCTCAACCTGGCTCGGTGCTCACTTTGCCTCCCTGTTCGCGGCGCGCAAAGTCGAGGAATTTTGGTCGGGCAACGGATGGGTGTACTCGAAGAGATGGGCCAGCGCCTACGTGTCGAAGGGGGGATCGCGTCATGCATGCAGGTTGACTTCAATGGTGCTGCGTCGCGCAAGCCGAGGGCAGACTCCATTGGTGAGATCGATGTCCTGGTGAACAACGCTCGGCATCGTGACTCACTAGCCCGCCGTCCAGCACACCGAGTCTGAGTGGGATGCGGGTATCGACACCAATCTGAAGTCGACGTTTATCGTCGCCCTCGATGTTGCTCCAGCGCTGATATTGCGACAAAGGGCAACCAGCAATGTCAATCATTTCTAGGCATACGACAAGCTGGCAACGTGCTGCCGTACGCTGTTTCAAAGGCAGATGTGGTCCAGCTGAATAAATTACTCACGCTTGAATGGGCGCGCGATGGCATTCACGTCGACTCAATCGCTCCAGGCTACATAGAAACGGAACTCGATTAGGAGTTTTGGCGGACGGACGCCGGACGTGCTCATCAATCGCATACAGCAGCGGCACTAGGGGCGACTCGAAGACCTTGATGGCTCCATGCTTCTTCTTGCCTACGATACATCCCGCTACATGACGAGAACCGTTCTCGTCGTAGATGGTGGCCATCTGACGAGTAGCCGATGAATCAATGTCATTGCTATAAATCAATGTCATTGAGATAGGTTGACCTCTCCCCCTAGCGACATGCCGACAGAGGGATCGGTTTTCGAAGAGGCTTCTGACGGGTGCGGCGAGGTTTGCATTTTTCATGCCGGAACCATCTGGCCACGAGACTCTGAACGGCGTCCTTCGTCGATGGTATACGGTTGATTCTCCAGCGCGTGAGGGGCAATTGCGATTGTTCTTCCTCTTCAACTGAGGCACGATTCCCGTCAGGATCGTTTAGCGTAGTTGTCGCAAATGCAGGTCCTGACGTTCTGCACGTGCTGCCTACCTAGTTCTTCTGCGGCCTCCGTTTCCCCACTCGAGACAACGGCTACCATACGCCGGTAATCACGGACTCGTATTTGTTGCAGCATCGGCAGCCGGTGTTGCGCATACACAATCGGCATGCCAATCATTGGGAATAGCCGACGTAGTTCCCCGTTGTTCGCCATATCTAGTAGCGCGCGATACAAGACCCTACGAGACCGGTTAAACGTCGGGTCATCCCGGCTATCATGGGCTGCCTGAAGGTCATCGAGGCTTTGCATCAGAATCCGCTTCAGGTCCGGATACTCTTGCTGATGTGCCGCCGCTGACCTCAAAAGCAGGCCCGTCATTAGTTCTGCGACATCCAGAACCGCCATCGTATCCCTCAAGTCCAGCGTTCGAATCACCGCACCCCGGTGCTTCAGCAGCTCGATCACGCCTTCAGAGACCAGCCGCTGAAGGCCCTCTCGCACCGAGTTCCGGCTTACGCCGAAGGTCAGCGCCAGATCCGCCTCCACAAGCCGCTGCCCGGGGACAAACGTCTGGTTCTCTAGCCCTCGGATAACTCCATAAAACACCACGTCGGAGGCCGCGGCCGGGGCTTCGTCGCCAGTACTCGATTCAGTTCCGGGTTGTCGTTTTGTATTCATTTTCGAATCATAGCAGTTGAAGTCATCAATTTTGTCCTTTATGATTGTCCAACAATGAGGGTGAACAATAGGAGAAGAGCATGCTATTAACCCCGTGTCCTACTGAGCGCAGCCGCGAAATCGCTGCCCGAGTTGAGGCTTTCGTTCGCCATCAGGTGATTCCCTATGAGCGCGATCCCCGCCTGGGTTCCCATGGTCCCAGCGAAGACCTCGTTGTGGAGCTTCGTGCGAAGGCTCGGGCCGCTGGTGTGCTGACGCCTCACGTGTTGCCGAATGGTGAACACCTCACGCAGGTGGAAACCGCAGCGGTGCTCAAGTGCTCAGGCTTGTCCCCGCTGGGCCCCACGGCGGTCAATACGATGGCCCCTGACGAAGGGAACATGTTTCTGCTGGGCAAGGTCGCCAGTGAGGAACAGAAGGCCCGGTTCCTGGCACCGCTGGTGGCGGGCAATGTCCGGTCGGCTTTCTTCATGACGGAACCCGCAGACCAGGAAGGTGCGGGCTCGGACCCGGGCATGATCAAGACCGTTGCCCGCAAAGATGGTCAGGAGTGGGTCATCAATGGCGAGAAAACCTTCATTACCGGTGCAGTAGGGGCCCGAGTCGGCATCATCATGGCTCGCACTAGTGAAGACCACGAACTGGCCAAGGCAACGATGTTCCTGGTCGAACTTCCGAATGCGGCCATACAAGTCCAGCGCGTCCTGGACACCATCGACAGTTCGATGCCGGGTGGCCATTCCCGTATCGAGATTCGCGATCTGCGCGTGTCGGCCTCGCAGGTGCTCGGCGAGGTCAACGAAGGCTTCAAGTACGCGCAAGTCCGTTTGAGTCCGGCGCGACTCTCCCACTGCATGCGTTGGTTGGGTTTGGGTGTCCGTGCACAGGAAATTGCTGGGGCATACGCGACGAAGAGGCATGCTTTCGGCAAGCGCTTGATTGACCACGAAGGGGTGGGATTCATGCTGGCCGACAACCTGATCGACCTGCAGCAGGCGGCGTTGATGATCGACTGGTGTGCCTCTGTGCTGGACACGGGTGACCTGGGAACTACGGAAAGCTCCATGGCCAAAGTAGCCGTGAGCGAGGCGCTGTTCCGTGTTGCGGATCGTTGCGTCCAGGTCATGGGTGGCCAGGGTGTTAGCCGCGATACGGTGGTTGAACAATTTTTCCGCGAAGTCCGGGCATTCCGTATCTATGACGGCCCCACGGAGGTCCACAAGTGGTCGCTGGCCAAGAAGATCAAACACGCGGTATTGGCTTCGGAGTCCAGCAATGGCTGACGCAAATAAGTTCGGGGGCACGGGCCCTGTCCGTGAGGCCCACAAGTTTGACGTCGAGGCGCTCCATCAGTGGATGGTTCTCCACGTAGCAGGCTTCGAAGGTCCGCTCAAAGTGGAGCAGTTCAAGGGCGGTCAATCGAATCCTACGTACCGCGTAGTGACTCCCAGTCGGGAGTATGTATTGAGGCGCAAACCACCGGGTACGCTCTTGAAGGGTGCCCATGCGGTTGAGCGGGAAGCACGCGTCATGGCGGCCTTGGGTAAGATCGGATTCCCGGTGCCCAGGATTTACGGGTCGTGTGACGAGCCCTCTGTGATCGGATCTCCGTTCTTCGTCATGGAACTCGTGAAGGGGCGCATCTTCTGGGGCTCCACCTTTGAAGGTGTCAGCAACGAGGATCGCCACCTGTACACGATGGAAATGAATCGCGTACTGGCCCAATTGCACAGCGTGGATTACCAGGCCCTGGGCCTCGGTGACTACGGACGCGCGGGCCGGTATGTCGCGCGCCAGCTAGAGCGGTGGTCCAGTCAATACATGATGGATGAGCCGGACGCGGGCCGTCTGGACGAGATGGATCGCGTGATCGCGTGGCTCAAAGCCAACCTGCCTGAACGCGACGAGACGTCGTTGACGCACGGTGATTTCCGGGTCGATAACCTGATCTTCCATCCGGAAGAGCCTCGCGTGCTGGCGGTACTCGACTGGGAGCTTTCGACGCTGGGTGATCCGGTGGCTGACTTCGCCTACAACGCCATGATGTACAGGTTGCCCAGTGACATTCTGGGTGGCGTTGCGGAATTCGATTTGAAGGGGCTGGGTTTGCCCACGGAGCAGGAATACGTTGAAGCCTACTGCAGGGCCACGAATCGTACGCACGTTCCGGATTTTGACTACTACGTGGTGTTCAACATGTTCCGCTTCGCCGCTATCTTGCACGGCATAAAGGCCCGCGTCGCCCGGGGAACCGCAGTTTCCGAGGACGCAACGGCAGTCGGAAATCGATTTGCGAAGGTTGCCGGTTTCGCATGGAACGAGGCTCAACGTTCGAACAAGAGGAAGGCCGTATGAATATCGGAGTGCCAAAAGAGACCCGGACGGGCGAGTCCCGCGTGGCCGCCAGCCCCGAAACGGTCAAGAAGTACGTGGCCATGGGCCACCAGGTACTCGTCCAGTCGGGTGCAGGTTGGGAAGCCAGCTATTCCGACCAGGCATACACAGCGGCGGGCGCAACCATGGTGAGCGCGGAACAAGCCTTCGGTGCTGAACTCGTGCTCAAAGTCCAGGCCCCGACAGAAGAAGAATTGCCGCTGATGGTTCGGGGTTCTACATTGGTGGGCATGCTCGACCCCTTCAACGCCACGCAAGCACAAGTGCTGGCCGAGGCCGGAATCACCGCTTTCGCCATGGAAGCCGCTCCCCGGACGACTCGCGCACAGAGCCTGGACGTGCTGTCTTCGCAGGCCAACATTGCGGGCTATAAAGCGGTTTTGGTGGCCGCTGACCTGTATCCGCGCTTCATGCCCATGATGATGACAGCGGCAGGTACCGTGAAGGCCGCTCGCGTGCTGATTCTTGGCGCGGGCGTCGCGGGTTTGCAAGCCATTGCCACGGCCAAGCGTCTGGGTGCGGTGATTGAAGCCTCCGACGTTCGGCCTGCAGTGAAGGAGCAGATCGAATCGCTGGGGGCCAAGTTTCTGGACGTCCCTTATGAAACCGACGAAGAGCGAGAGTGCGCTGTCGGTGTTGGTGGCTACGCACGTCCAATGCCCAAGTCGTGGCTCGACCGTCAATCGGCATTGGTGAGCGAGCGCGCCAGGCAGGCTGACATCGTGATCAGTACGGCGCTGATTCCTGGCCGTGATGCACCGACGTTGCTCAGCACTGAAACGGTATTGGCGATGAAGCCGGGCTCCGTGGTCATTGACCTCGCAGCCGGAAAGGGTCCCGTTGTTGATTCTGCAACGGGCCGCCGTGGAGGCAACTGTCCGCTCACAGAGGCGGATGAGGTGGTGACGACTCATACTGGTGTCAACATTTGCGGGTACACGAATCTGGCTTCCCAGGTGGCATCGGACGCTAGTGCTCTATACGCGCGCAATCTCCTGGACTTCGTGAAGCTGGTCACAAAGGACGCGGCACTGAATATCGACCTCGCAGACGATATCGTAAGCGCCACGTTGCTGACCCGCGATGGTTCGCTGATGCGCAAAGCCGCCTAAGGACCCCCAAGATGGAAATCATCAACCATACCGTCATCAATCTGACCATCTTCGTCCTGGCTGTGTACGTCGGCTATCACGTGGTCTGGAATGTCACTCCGGCACTGCATACGCCACTGATGGCCGTAACCAATGCGATTTCTGCCATCGTGATTGTGGGTGCGATGCTGGCCACCGCATTGACGACCAGCGATCAGGCGAAGTATTTCGGGGCCGTCGCTGTGTTTCTGGCGGCTGTAAACGTCTTCGGCGGATTCCTGGTCACTCGCCGCATGCTCGAAATGTTCAAGAGCAAGAAGAGCGCGAAGAAGGAGAGTGCATGATGAGCATGAATATCGTTACGCTGCTGTACCTGGCGGCCAGCGTGTGTTTCATCCAGGCGCTTAAGGGTTTGTCGAATCCCCGTTCAGCTCGTCAAGGAAATGCGTTTGGCATGCTGGGAATGACTATTGCCGTCTTGACCACCGGGGCGCTGATTTTCAAGAAGTCGGCGGAACTCGGCGCTGATCTCCAGACGGGAATGGGCTTGCTCATCGTGGCCCTTTTGGTCGGCGGCACTATTGGTTCACTGTTGGCCAGGCGCGTCGAGATGACGAAGATGCCGGAACTCGTGGCGGCCATGCACTCGCTGATCGGTTTGGCTGCTGTGTGCATTGCCTACGCGGTGGTCTCGGAACCGCAAGCCTTCGGTCTGAGTGCTGAAGGCCAAGGGGTTGGATTTTTGCCTTTCGGAAACCGCATCGAACTCGTGATTGGGACTTTCGTTGGTGCCATCACCTTCAGTGGATCGGTTATCGCATTCGGGAAATTGTCAGGGAAGTACAAGTTCCGCTTGTTCCAGGGCGCCCCCGTGGTGTATCCGGGTCAGCACCTGATGAATCTGGTGTTGGCTTTGGCCATGGTGGGCTTCGGCACGATGTTCTTCCTTACCCAATCGTGGACGCCTTTCCTGACAATGACCGCGATTGCGTTCGCGCTGGGCGTGTTGATCATCATCCCAATCGGTGGCGCGGATATGCCGGTGGTGGTGTCGATGCTGAACTCGTACTCGGGGTGGGCTGCAGCGGGTATCGGTTTTTCGCTGAATAATGCGATGCTGATCGTTGCCGGGTCCCTCGTGGGTTCCTCGGGTGCGATCCTCTCGTACATCATGTGCAAGGCGATGAATCGCTCGTTCTTCAGCGTGATTCTCGGCGGATTCGGCGCGGAGGCCTCGGCAAGTGACAATGGTGGCTCCAAAGAGCAGCGCCCGGTTAAGTCGGGTTCCGCTGACGATGCCTCATTCATGTTGGGCAATGCTGAATCTATTGTCATCGTTCCTGGTTACGGCCTTGCGGTAGCTCGTGCACAACACGCGCTGAAGGAATTGACGGATAAGTTGGTGCAAAAGGGCGTGGATGTCCGCTATGCAATTCACCCCGTTGCTGGCCGGATGCCGGGTCACATGAACGTCCTTCTGGCGGAGGCCGAAGTCCCGTACGACATTGTGTACGAGATGGAGGACATCAACAGCGAATTCGGACAAACCGACGTGGTGCTGGTGCTGGGTGCAAACGACGTCGTGAATCCCGCAGCGAAGAACGATCCGAAGTCCCCGATCGCCGGTATGCCGATTATTGAGGCTTATAAAGCCCGTACGGTGATCGTGAACAAACGCAGTATGGCATCGGGTTACGCAGGTCTCGACAACGAACTGTTCTACATGGATAAAACCATGATGGTGTTCGGTGACGCGAAGAAGGTGATCGAGGATATGGTGAAGGCCGTCGAACACTGACGATTGACCACTGATTGAATACCCACGGCCCCACGCCACGGGCAGAAACACAACCATAGAGACGAAACATGACTGCAATTCAAACTGTGAAGTTGCTCATCAACGGCGAGTTCGTCGAATCGCAAACCAAAGAGTGGCGTGACGTCGTTAATCCGGCCACGCAAGAAGTGCTGGCCCGCGTTCCCTTCGCAACCGAAGACGAAATCAACGCAGCAATCGAAAGCGCCAATACGGCGTTCAAGACCTGGAAGAACACGGCTATCGGTGCACGTATGCGCATCATGCTGAAGTTCCAGGCGTTGATTCGCGAAAACATGTCGGAAATTGCGAAGGTGCTGACGGCAGAGCAGGGGAAGACGATTCCCGACGCGGAAGGCGATATCTTCCGTGGCCTCGAAGTCGTAGAGCACGCATGCTCGGTGGGTACCCTGCAGCAAGGTGGTTTCGCTGAAAACGTTGCTGGTGGCGTGGATACGTACACACTGCAGCAGCCTATTGGCGTCTGCGCTGGTATCACGCCGTTCAACTTCCCGGCCATGATCCCGCTGTGGATGTTCCCGATGGCAATCGTCTGCGGCAACACCTTCGTGCTGAAGCCCAGCGAACAAGATCCGATGTCCACGATGATGCTCGTGGAGCTGGCCATCAAGGCTGGGGTGCCCAAGGGCGTGCTGAACGTTATTCACGGCGGCAAGACTGCAGTGGACGCACTGTGCACGCACGAGCACGTCAAGGCCGTGTCGTTCGTGGGCTCGACCGCTGTTGGTACGCACGTCTACAACCTCGCAAGCGCTAACGGCAAGCGCGCGCAGTGCATGATGGGTGCGAAGAACCACGCTGTGGTGCTTGCGGATGCAAACCGTGAACAAACCACGAATGCGCTGGCCGGTGCCGGTTTCGGTGCAGCTGGCCAACGTTGCATGGCTACGTCCGTGGTGGTCCTCGTCGGTCAGTCGAAAGAATGGCTTCCCGAGATCGTTGAGAAGGCGAAGAAGCTCAAGGTCAATGCAGGCGTTGAAGCCGGTACGGACGTTGGTCCGGTGGTCTCCAAGGCCGCTAAGGAGCGCATCACGCGCCTGATCGACTCTGGCGTTGCCCAAGGTGCCACGCTCCTTCTGGACGGCCGCAACGTGAAGGTCCCGGGCTATGAGCAAGGAAACTTCGTCGGTCCGACGATCTTCAGTGACGTCACGACCGACATGGATATCTACACGCAGGAAATCTTTGGCCCTGTGCTGGTGGTCCTGACTGTGGACACTCTGGACCAGGCGATTGCGTTGGTGAACGCAAATCCGTTCGGAAACGGCACGGGGCTGTTCACGCAATCGGGCGCGGCGGCGCGCAAGTTCCAGGCTGAAATCGACGTCGGCCAGGTCGGGATCAACATTCCTATCCCGGTTCCGGTTCCGTACTTCTCGTTTACGGGTTCGCGCGGTTCGAAGTTGGGTGACCTCGGCCCGTACGGCAAGCAGGTCGTGCAGTTCTACACGCAGACAAAAACCGTTACCGCTCGCTGGTTCGACGACTCGACCGTGAACGACGGCGTGAACACCACGATCAGCCTGAAATAAGGCGCCAGACTTAGGAGGAGGCGGAAATGAAAATCGGATTTATCGGTCTGGGCCACATGGGTGCCCCGATGGCGCTGAATTTGTTGAAGGCCGGTCACACCGTGTCGGTATTCGATTTGAGTTCTTCGGCGATGGAAACGCTGGCGCAGGCCGGTGCCCGCAATGCAGTGTCGCCCAAGGACGCCGCAACGGGCGCTGAAGTGGTGGTGACCATGCTGCCCGCTGCGGCACACGTGCGATCCGTGCTCACCGCTGACGACGGCGTGTTTGCTGGCTGTGGCGATTCGGCGACAATTATCGATTCGTCCACGATTGATCCGACGACAGCGCGTGACATGGCTCGAATGGCAGAAGATCGCGGCCTGACGTTTGTCGATGCACCAGTTTCGGGTGGTACAGGCGGTGCCCAAGCTGGGACGCTGACTTTCATGGTCGGCGGTACCACCGAACAGTACGAGCACGTTGTGCCGGTGCTGAAGGGCATGGGCAAGAACATCGTGCACTGCGGTGGCGTGGGCACGGGTCAGGTCGCGAAAATCTGCAATAACCTCGTCCTGGGTATCACCATGGCGGGGACAGCTGAAGCCATGGCCCTCGGTGAATCGTTGGGCATCGACCCCCAGGTGCTGGCGGGCATCATGAATACCTCGACAGGCCGTTCGTGGTCTTCTGAGACCTACAACCCCTATCCGGGCGTTGTCAGTACTGCGCCTTCCAGCAGGGGTTATACGGGCGGCTTCGGTACTGATCTGATGCTGAAGGACCTGGGCCTCGCCGCAGATGCAGCGAAGTCGGCAAAACGACCTGCATTCATGGGTGCCATCGCCCAGCAGCTTTACCAAACGGCAAGCTCGCGTGGTCTGGGTGGTCTGGACTTCTCGTCCGTCATCGCGCTGTATCGCGACGGCGCCTCGGTAGCGAAGTAATGCCATAACGACGAAGAATAACGGGGCTTTGTTGCCTCGTTCCCAATATATTGACAATGATCGAACTTGCCTTCCATCACGACAGCGCTGTTGCCCAACTGACGCTGAATCGCCCGCCCGCCAACGCCTTCACGCCTGAGGGCCTGGATCACCTGCGGGAATGCATTGGGGAACTGAACAAGAACATTCGTGTTCGCGCCATCGTTATTACCGGCAATGGTCCGAAGTTCTTCTCTGCAGGCGCGGACCTGAATCAATTCGCTACAGGCAGCAAAGAAGCGGCACTTCGGGCTGCAGCGGCATTTGGTACCGCGTTCGAAGTCCTGCAGAATGCGCGCCCGGTGGTGATTGCGGCCGTTAATGGTTATGCGATGGGTGGCGGGCTCGAATGCGCGCTGTCTTGCGATATCCGCATTGCTGAACAGCAGGCGCAGATGGCTCTCCCCGAACCTGGCGTGGGCCTTCTGCCCGCTGGCTGTGGCACGCAAACGCTGCCTTGGCTTGTCGGTGAAGGCTGGGCTAAGCGCATGATTCTCACGGGCGAGCGAGTCACTGCTGAAACGGCTTTGCACATCGGCCTCGTGGAGGAAGTCGTGGAGCAAGGCAAGTCGCTGGAAGCTGCACTGGCCATGGCCGTGCGCGTGTTGAAGAACAGCCCGCAGGCCACTGACTTCAGCAAGCAATTGATTCATCAGGCACGCAACGGCATACCCCGTTCGGCGGCGCTGTCGGTGGAGCGCGAGCGTTTCGTTGATCTCTTCAGCGGCCCGAATCAGCGCGAGGGCACGAATGCATTCCTCGAAAAGCGCGTTCCCGTGTGGAAGTTTGAGTAATAACTCCCTTTGGCTGCCGATTAATTCGAAATGGCTGTTAAGAGATTCACATGAAAATTCTTGTACCTATCAAGCGCGTCGTTGACGCGAATATCAAGGTCAGTGTCAAGTCGGATGGTTCGGGCGTCGATCTGGCCAACATCAAGATGGCGATGAATCCCTTCGATGAAATCGCCGTCGAAGAAGCGGTTCGTCTGCGGGAAGCGGGTGCCGCTACTGAAATCGTGGTTGTCTCGGCGGGGGGTACGCAGGCGCAGGAAACATTGCGTACCGCGTTGGCGATCGGTGCTGATCGAGCGATTCTCGTGGAGACGAATGAAGAGCTTCAGCCGCTGGCAGTCGCCAAGATTCTCAAAGCCCTCGCGGACAAGGAGCAACCGCAGCTCGTGATTGCGGGCAAACAGGCTATCGATGACGACTCAAACCAAACGGGTCAAATGCTCGCGGCTCTTCTGGGTGTCGGGCAGGCCACGTATGCATCGAAGGTCGTTATTGCCGATGGACGTGCTGTGGTTACCCGTGAGGTCGACGGTGGTGCGGAAACGCTCTCGTTGAAGCTCCCGGCCGTGGTGACGACCGATCTGCGTTTGAACGAACCGCGCTATGTGACGTTGCCCAACATCATGAAGGCCAAGAAGAAGCCTTTGGACGTCACGAGCCCTGCTGATCTGGGTATCGATCCGGCACCGCGTTTGAAGACGCTGAAGGTTGCAGAGCCGGCGAAGCGCAGTGCAGGCCAGAAGGTCGCAGACGTCGCGACATTGGTGGCGAAACTTAAGAACGAAGCGAAGGCGATCTAAGGAGCCACAAATGACGATTCTGGTTATTGCCGAACACGACAACAAGTCGCTGAAGGCCTCGACGCTCAATACCATCGGTGCCGCACTGAAGATCGGTGGCGATGTTCACGTACTGGTTGCTGGGCATGATGTACAGGCCGTAGTGGACGCGACCGTAAAGGCCGACGGCGTGGCAGTAGTCGTATGCGCAGATGCTCCGCAGCTCGCAGATGGCTTGGCTGAAAACGTGACGGCCACCGTATTGGCTATCGCATCGAGTTACTCTCACATTCTGTTCCCTGCAACTGCCGCGGGTAAGAATGTCGCACCGCGCGTCGCCGCACTCCTGGACGTCGCGCAGATCAGCGACATTACTGCTGTCGTCAACGCCGATACGTTCGAGCGTCCGATTTACGCGGGCAATGCGATTGCCACCGTGCAAGCCACCGATGCGCAGAAAGTCATTACCGTTCGTACGACGGCATTCGACGCAGTTGCGGTTGGCGGCGAAAATACCGTCAACGTGATCCAGGCACTCAATGCTGTAGCGGACAGCGGCCTTTCGCAATTTGTTGGCCGTGAAGTGACGAAACTGGACAGGCCAGAACTGACGTCGGCAAAGATCATCGTTTCTGGTGGTCGTGGCCTCGGAAATGGCGAGAACTACGAGAGGGTGCTGACTCCGCTGGCTGATAAGCTTGGCGCGGCTCTCGGGGCATCGCGTGCTGCTGTTGACGCGGGCTATGTGCCCAACGATTACCAGGTGGGACAAACCGGCAAGATCGTGGCTCCGGGGTTGTACGTGGCGGTCGGTATCTCGGGTGCCATTCAGCATCTGGCGGGCATGAAGGATTCGAAGGTCATTATTGCCATCAACAAGGATGAGGAGGCTCCGATCTTCTCCGTTGCCGACTATGGCCTGGTTGGCGACTTGTTCGAGGCCGTGCCTGAACTCGTCGGCGCTCTGGCATAAGACATAACAGGGGGAGTGCCCGTGGACGATTTGTTCTACAACGAAGACCAACGCATGATTCGCGATGCTGCGCGTGATTTCGCCAGTGAGCAGTTGGCACCTAATGCAGCGCAGTGGGATCGCGACGGCCAGCTACCGGATGAGGTAGTCACGCAGTTGGGCGAGTTGGGGCTTCTCGGCATGGTCGTACCCCCGGAGCAGGGTGGGACGTATACCGACTACGTGGCCTATGCACTGGCCATTGAAGAGATCGCGGTTGGGTGTGCGTCGTGTGCGACGTTGATGAGTGTGCACAATTCGGTGGGCTGTGGGCCGATTTTGCAATTCGGTACCGAGGAACAGAAAGAGCGCTGGCTGGGCCCGCTTGCGAGCGGGCAGGCTATTGGCGCGTTTTGCCTGACTGAACCTCAAGCGGGCTCCGAGGCAAACAACCTGAAGACTCGCGCTGAACTCCGTAATGGCCAATGGGTGCTGAACGGCAGCAAGCAGTTTGTGACCAATGGTCAACGCGCCAAGATGGCCATTGTGTTTGGAGTCACTGACCCCTCGGCAGGAAAGAAGGGGTTGTCGGCGTTTATCGTCCCCACTGATACGCCGGGGTTCATCGTCGGGCACCCGGAAAAGAAGATGGGCATCCGGGCGTCGGATACGTGTCCGGTTACCTTGGACAACTGCGCAATTCCACAAGCCAACATGCTGGGCCGCCCAGGTGAGGGGTTGAAAATCGCGTTGGCAAATCTGGAAGGCGGACGCATTGGTATTGCCGCACAATCCGTTGGTATTGCCAGGGCTGCGTTCGGGGCCGCGCGAGTGTATGCCAATGAACGCCAGCAATTCGGCACCGCTATTATCAAGCATCAGTCAGTGGCCAACATGCTTGCCGATATGCACACGAGGATCAATGCCGCGCGCCACCTGGTGCATCACGCGGCGCGCTTGAGGACGTTGGGCAAGCCGTGTCTTTCGGAGGCTTCGCAAGCGAAGCTTTACGCCTCCGAAATTGCCGAACAGGTATGTTCGTCCGCTATTCAGATCCACGGTGGTTATGGATTTCTGAATGACTATCCGGTTGAGCGTCATTACCGCGATGCACGGATTACGAAGATTTACGAAGGCACGAGCGAAGTCCAGCGCATTGTCATCGCACGACAACTCACCGACTGAGGATTAGAAATGAATGCCATACCCATGCCTACTCCCGATCAGGAAGTTTTGTTTCGTGTTGTCAATCGATGCGCCGTCGTCACACTGAATCGGCCGCAGGCCTTGAATGCGCTTACCCACTCAATGGTTCGCGAACTGGCAGTGATTTTGGAGCGAGTGCGCGCTGACGACCACATATTGGCCCTCGTGCTTGAAGGTCAGGGTCCCAAGGGCTTTTGTGCTGGCGGCGACGTGCGCACGCTCTACCAACAGGCGAAGGCTAGGGAGCGACAAGGCTCGAACGGTTGGCAGCAATTCTTTGTCGATGAATACAACCTCGATTACGCGCTCCACACGTTCGAGAAGCCCATAGTGGCGCTGATGGATGGCGTGACCATGGGCGGTGGTATGGGACTCGCACAGGCGGCGGATCTACGTGTGGCGACTCCGCGCACGAAGATCGCAATGCCGGAAACACGCATCGGTCTGTTGCCGGACGTCGGGGCCACGAGTTTCATGTCCAGGATGGACCCTGCATTGGAGCTTTACGTGGGGCTCACGGGGGCGCAACTCAGCGGGGCCGATGCCGTTTATTGCCACCTGGCGGACGTCTGCGTTGAAGCTCAATCGTTGGAGGGCTACGAAGACCGCCTACGAGAGGTCGAATGGGTAGAAAGCGATACCGTGGCTTCCGTTTTGGCTGTGTTGCGCAAAGTGTTTGCCGGTCACGATCAAGGAACCGCAAACTCAGTTCTCCCTTCATTCCTGCCGTTGATCAATCGGTATTTCGACTCCGGGAGGACGGTGAAGCAGATGGCATCGGATCTCCAGGGCGATCTCCTTGCGGATGACCTGGATAAGCAGCATACGGAGGCTGAAAGGAAGTGGCTGGAAGCCGCATTGGATGCCCTTACGCAATGCTCTCCTCTAATGCTTGAAGTCACGCGGGAGGCGTTGATTAGCGGTCGTGAAATGACGCTCGCCCAGTGCTTCCGTATGGAACTCGGGGTAGTGCGTAGAGCCTTGGAAGAAGGTGATTTCTGCGAGGGCGTTCGAGCATTGTTGATCGATAAGGATCGCAACCCTCATTGGAAACTGCATGCTCTCATGGAGGTATGGCCGCAGCACATACAGCATTACCTTTCGTGCCCATGGGGCACAGACAGTCACCCGCTGGTGGCACTCGGAAGGTAATCGCCAAGCAAGTAGTTACAAATCAGGTGAACAATATCAGGGGACATCATGAGCATAAACAGCGGCTTACAAGGGCGTCGAATCTTGATCACGGGGGCTACAAGTGGGCTGGGTGCTCACTTTGCATCTGTATTTGCTCGTCAAGGCGCGTCAGTGATTTTGACTGGACGACGTGAAGCTCTGCTCGAAGAACAGGTGAGAGGCTTTGCCAGTCAAGGTCTTGGTGCGTCATACATCGTAGCGGACGTCAACGATAGCGAGTCACGCAAGCACATCGCACAGACTGCGGGCGAGATCGACGTTCTGGTGAACAACGCGGGTATCGTGATCGACAAGCCCGCCACAGCGCAGACCGAGGCAGATTGGGATTCTGTAGTCGATACGAATCTCAAGTCGATGTTCTTCCTGGCACAGGAGATGCTGGAAGGTCTCAAAGCGCGATCAGGGGCGGTGATTAACATCGCATCGATCTTGGGTCTGAGACAGGCAGGATCAGTCATGCCCTATGCGGTATCCAAGGCTGGCGTGATTCAGTTGACCAAGACGCTGGCGCTCGAATGGGCACGCTACGGCGTGCGCGTCAACGCCTTAGCACCAGGTTATATCGAAACAGAGTTGAACGCCGAGTTTTGGTCTACCCCGGCCGGGCTAGCGATGATCAAGCGCATCCCGCAACGTCGTCTTGGTCGCCTCCAGGATCTCGATGGCCCAATCCTTCTTCTCGGGTCTGACAGCTCTGCGTACATGACGGGCTCGGTGATCGTCGTAGACGGCGGCCACGTGACGAGTAGCCTTTAAGCAACGAAAAGAGCGATAAGACATGCCGTCGACTCCTTATCGATTGCTCGCTTAACAAGGCGGCCACGCGCTGGAAGTGCAGCAGGCGGTGGTTCGAAAGAGCACCGTTCTGTTACGTCAGGTTCGGCTGACGACGCTACGTTCATGCTCTCGAATGATGAGTCCGTTGTGCTCGTTCCCGGTTACGGCCTCGCGGATGCTTGCGCTGCGCGCGCACTCAAAGAACTTCCTCCGGTTTGGGCGTAATACTGATCACCTGATAGACTGAGTTGAATGCGATGTTGCCTGTATTTGCTTCTAGAGAACTCACTGACGCGCCCGCCGTGTTGTTTCGGGTGGTCAATCGTGTAGCAATCATTTCGCTGAATCGTTCCGACTCCTTGAATGTGTTGTCATACGATACAGTGCTCGTTATCTCTGCACTACTCAAGCGGTGTCGCGCCGATAGCGATATCGTAGCCGTGATTTTGCGGAGCAGTGAAGGGCGCGCGTTTTGTGCTGGCACCAACGTGGTAAGCCTATACGAGTCTGTAGTAGCTCGTAACTCAAAATGGAAAACGTTCATCGTAGATGAGTATCGACTGAACTATGCGTTACACGCGTTCCCGAAACCCGTAATCACACTACTCGATGGTGCGACCTTCGGTAGCGGTATGAGTCTCAGTCAGGGTGCGTGGCTTCGCATCGTTACCGAAAGAGCGAAGCTGACGATGACGGAAACACGTATTGGGTTAGTGCCCAATATGGGAACTAGCTACTTCCTCAAGAAAACGCGAGTTGACTCTGCACTGTACCTCGCACTCACAGGCGCTACTCTGAGCGCTCCGGGTGCTATATACATGGGGCTTGCAGACCTGTGCGTGTCCTCTCAGTCGTTGCTCACACTTGAGGATCGTCTCAGGAAGATACCGAGTTCCAAGCTCGATCCTATGTTTCCAGATGTAATGTTGAAGACACTACGTGCCTTGTTCGAGGAGCTGGACACGGGGGTAGTGCCTGAGACCTATGTGCCGCACCATGCGCTCGAACCGGTGATGACCTATATGCGCCTCATATTCGCTTCGCGCAACAGCATCGAAGACATCATGTCTGCGTTGGGCCGCGCTGTAGTCTCGGAGCAGGATCAGGTAGTGCGCACCTGGTTGAGCGATACACGTGAAGCACTGTTGAAACGAGCGCCAACCATGCTATATGTGGCGCGGGAGATGATCATTCGCGGGAGGCAGAGTAGCCTGAGAGAGTGCTTAAGGCGTGAACTCGGAGTCATTACCCGTTGTCTCGAGGATGGTGACTTCATGGAGGGCGTGCGTGCGTTCATGATTGACAAAGATAATCAACCGAAGTGGGCTCCGCATAGTCTGTGGGAAGTCAGAGAAGACCGCGTGCAGCATTACCTGCGTTCGCCGTGGGATTCAACTAATCATTTGTTTAACGATGTTGAAGCTCACTACCCGTGATTAGCGTACTTAAGTTTTGCTATCGGGGATCTACATGAAGCTTTTGATACCGATCAAACGCGTGGTAGACGCTAACATCAAAGTCAGTGTTAGGTCAGACGGTTGAGGCGTCGCTCTCGCGAACGTCTAGATGGCAATCAGCCCATTCGATGAAATCGCGGTCCAAGAAGCGGTCCGCCTCTACCGAAGTTGCTTTTGTCCCAGCTGGCGTTGCTCGGGCGCAGGAGACGTAGCGTACGGCACTCGCTATGGGCGCTCACCGCCCACTCTTGACCGATACTAACGTCGAACTTCAGCCGCTGGCTGGCGCCACGCTACTGAAGGTTGTCGCAGACAAAGAGCAACCCCGGCTCATTATCTTGCGCAAACAAGCAATCGACGATGACTCGAGCCAAACGGGTCAGATGTTCGCGGCCTTAGCTGGCCTGCCGCAAGCTACCTACGCCTCGAAGGTAGTAGCCGCGGACAATCGTGTTCAGGTCACGCGTGAGGTCGATGGCGGTTCGGAAACACTATCGCTGTCTCTTCGCGCAATCGTTACCAAGGATTTGCGCCTCAACGAGCCAGTATACTGAGCATCACCTTAGCTCGCCGTGGTCGGAGTGTCGACCATGCATGTGATAGTCGAAAATCTCTGAACACTCAGAGTTCTTTTAGCTAAATCCCTATCACACTGGCTGCGAGTGCGAACGCAGGTGCTACTACTAGAGCAACCGCACCAGTCCGGGTACGGAATACGATTGCTAGTAGCAAACCGCCGAAGAACACGGCGACTGCTAATGACAGAGGGAACAGCCAGGAAACGGTATGGGCTAGTGTCCATCCGATACTGATACTGCGTATTTCGGCGAAGCCGAACACGGATTTCGGTTGAAGTCGAACAGTGTTTCCGGAGGAAGATGAACAACCGTTTCGCTTGAAGTCGAACGGTTTCGGAGAATTCCGGAATTGGTGTTCGGCGCTCCGAAATGCGTGTTCATCTTCCCGAAATCGGTGTTCAGCCTGCCGAAACGGCTGTTCACCCCACCGAAATGCGTGTTCGGTGGACCGAAACGAAAGGTGTGGTTTCGGTTGGCGGTACTGCG
>NZ_JAMBPS010000089.1:0-19228 GCF_024206515.1 Paraburkholderia sp. CNPSo 3281
CTTCACGTAGTCAGCGTGGCCCGGGCAGTCGACGTGTGCGTAGTGGCGGTTAGCCGTTTCGTACTCGACGTGCGCGGTGTTGATGGTAATACCACGTGCCTTTTCTTCCGGCGCTGCGTCGATCTGGTCGTACGCCTTCGCCTCGCCGCCGAACTTCGCGGTCAGAACCGTCGTGATCGCTGCCGTCAGCGTGGTCTTGCCGTGGTCAACGTGACCGATCGTGCCCACGTTCACGTGCGGCTTGGTCCGTTCGAATTTACCTTTTGCCATGTTTCTCTTCTTTCAAAAAAGTGGTGAATCGGTGACTGTGCTACGCGGACCCAGCCCATGCCGGGTCCGCTGCGTGCTCAAATGAGCGCCGATGCTTACTTCGCCTTCGCGCTGATGATCGCGTCGGCCACGTTACGCGGTGCTTCTGCGTAGTGCTTGAATTCCATCGTGTACGTTGCACGACCTTGCGTCAGCGAGCGCAGCGACGTCGAGTAGCCGAACATTTCCGACAGCGGCACTTCGGCGCGAACGATCTTGCCGCCGCCAACCATGTCTTCCATGCCCTGGACGATACCGCGACGGCCCGACAGGTCGCCCATCACGTTGCCCATGTAGTCTTCCGGCGTTTCGACTTCCACAGCCATCATCGGTTCGAGGATGACCGGCTGCGCCTTGCGCATGGCTTCCTTGAACGCCATCGAACCGGCCATGCGGAACGCATTTTCGTTCGAGTCGACGTCGTGGTACGAACCGAACGTCAGGTGAACCTTGACGTCGACGACCGGGAAGCCCGCCAGCACGCCTGCCTTCAGCGTGTCCTGGATACCCTTGTCGACCGCGGGGATGTATTCGCGCGGAATCACACCACCCTTGATCTCGTCCAGGAACTCGTAGCCCTTGCCCTGCTCGTTCGGCTCGAGCGTGATGACCGCGTGACCGTACTGGCCGCGACCGCCCGACTGCTTGACGAACTTGCCGTCCACGTCCTTCGCCGTCGCGCGGATCGTTTCGCGGTAGGCAACCTGCGGCTTGCCGACGGTCGCTTCCACGCCGAATTCGCGCTTCATGCGGTCGACCAGAATTTCGAGGTGGAGCTCGCCCATGCCCGAAATGATGGTCTGGCCCGATTCCTCGTCCGTCTGGACGCGGAACGACGGGTCTTCCTGCGCCAGGCGGTTCAGGGCGATGCCCATCTTTTCCTGGTCAGGCTTGGTCTTCGGCTCGACGGCCTGCGAAATCACCGGCTCCGGGAACACCATGCGTTCCAGGATGATCGGGTTTTGCGGGTCGCACAGCGTGTCACCCGTGGTCGCTTCCTTCAGGCCAACGGCTGCGGCGATGTCGCCTGCACGAACTTCCTTGATTTCTTCGCGGTTGTTCGCGTGCATCTGCAGAATACGGCCAAGGCGCTCCTTCTTGCCCTTGGTCGAGTTCAGCACCGTGTCGCCCGAGTTGACGATGCCCGAGTAGGCGCGGAAGAAGATCAGCTGACCAACGAACGGGTCGGTCATGATCTTGAACGCGAGAGCCGAGAACTTCTCGTCGTCGGCTGCACGGCGCTCTGCCGTTTCGCCGTTTTCGAGTTCGCCCTTGACCGGGGGAATATCCACCGGCGACGGCAGGAAGTCGATCACGGCGTCGAGCATGCGCTGCACGCCCTTGTTCTTGAACGCGGTGCCGCACAGCATCGGCTGGATTTCGCACGCGATCGTACGGTCGCGCAGCGCCTTGACGACTTCGGCTTCCGAAAGCTCGTCGCCGCCGAGGTACTTTTCCATCAGCTCTTCGCTGGCTTCAGCTGCCGACTCGATCATCTTTTCGCGCCACTCGTTGCACGTGTCAACGAGTTCTGCGGGGATGTCGACGTAGTCGAACTTCGTGCCTTGCGAGGCCTCATCCCAAATGATCGCCTTCATCTTGATCAGGTCGACCACGCCAGTGAACGTGTCTTCAGCGCCGATCGGCACCACGACCGGAACCGGGTTCGCTTTCAGACGCGTCTTCAGCTGGTCGTAGACCTTGAAGAAGTTCGCGCCGGTACGGTCCATCTTGTTGACGAACGCGAGACGGGGAACCTTGTACTTGTTCGCCTGACGCCACACCGTTTCCGACTGCGGCTGCACGCCGCCCACTGCGCAGTAGACCATGCACGCACCGTCGAGCACGCGCATCGAGCGCTCGACTTCAATCGTGAAGTCGACGTGGCCCGGGGTGTCGATGATGTTGATGCGGTGCTCGGGGTAGTTGCCGCCCATGCCCTTCCAGAACGCGGTCGTAGCAGCGGACGTGATCGTGATGCCACGCTCCTGTTCCTGCTCCATCCAGTCCATGGTCGCGGCGCCGTCGTGAACTTCACCAATCTTGTGGTTCACGCCGGTGTAAAACAGAATGCGCTCGGTCGTCGTCGTCTTGCCGGCGTCGATGTGAGCGCTAATACCGATGTTACGGTAGCGCTCGATAGGAGTCTTGCGAGCCACTTTGATCCTCTATCGGGAGGTGCGCGCCGGATCGATCCCGACCGGGTTGATCCCAACGCGCCTGAACACAAACGGGCGAGGCGCTCGATAAGCGCACCCGCCCGGAATTTTTTCCGTTTTTTGAGCAAACCCCGGTAGGGGTTTTCTCTTAGAAGCGGAAGTGCGAGAACGCCTTGTTCGCTTCTGCCATCCGGTGAACTTCGTCGCGCTTCTTCATCGCGCCGCCACGGCCTTCGGCCGCTTCGGAGAGTTCACCTGCCAGACGCAGGGCCATCGACTTCTCGCTGCGCTTCTTCGCGGCTTCACGCAGCCAACGCATCGCCAATGCCATACGACGCGAGGGGCGCACTTCGACCGGAACCTGATAGTTCGCACCACCAACGCGGCGGCTCTTCACTTCCACCACCGGCTTCACGTTGTTGAGCGCGACAGTGAACACTTCCAGCGGGTCCTTGCCACCCTTGGTCTGGATCTGTTCGAAAGCGCCGTACACGATACGCTCGGCAACCGACTTCTTGCCGGAGAGCATCAGCACGTTCATGAACTTGGCTACATCAACATTGCCGAACTTCGGATCCGGCAACACTTCCCGCTTGGGGACTTCGCGACGACGCGGCATGTTTCTTCCTTTAACTTTTCAGTTGAAGCGCAGGTTGAATCCGTTGCGCTCCGCGGCCACCAACTAACCCGATTCATCCATTACGACTTACCAGCCTGGTCGGGTGACCACTTACTCGACAGCACCGGCCAATCCGGCACCTGTCGCTTTTATCGCCGGCACCCGAAAGCGCAGACGACGCTTGACTCTTACTTCGCAGCCTTCGCGCGCTTTGCGCCGTACTTCGAACGAGCCTGCTTACGATCCTTGACGCCCTGGGTATCCAGCGAGCCACGAACCATGTGGTAACGCACACCCGGCAAGTCCTTCACACGGCCGCCGCGGATCAGCACGACCGAGTGTTCCTGCAGGTTGTGGCCTTCACCACCGATGTACGAAATGACTTCGAAGCCGTTCGTCAGGCGCACCTTGGCGACCTTACGGAGTGCCGAGTTCGGCTTCTTCGGCGTCGTCGTGTACACACGGGTGCACACGCCGCGACGCTGCGGGCAGTCCTGCAGGGCCGGCGACTTGCTTTTCGCAGTTTCCGAAGCGCGGCCTTTGCGAACCAGTTGATTGATGGTTGGCATTGTTTATTCCTGAAATTGAACAAAATCGACGCATTTATTTCCGGGCAAAGCGGAAAACCATGCATCTAAACTCCTACGAGAACTCCGGAATTGGCTACTTGACGTTAGTTTTCGTCAAATCAATTGACGAGCACGGACATCCCAAAGACCGGAACCCAGCATGATATTCCGAAAAGGCCAAGCGAGTCAATGGCTTGCAACATTTCGGACGACGGAAGAAGTAACAGCGCTGTGACATCCGGCGGCGTCCGGCGGCGTCCGGAAGGGAAACGCCGCACCCTATTCGTCGCCGACGACCTCGACGAGCTCCTCGCCAAAGCGCTCGAGCTTGCGCGCCCCGATGCCCGGGATGTCACGCAGCTTGTCCACCGATTCCGGGCCGTTGCGCGCGATTTCCGCCAGCGTGGCGTCGTGGAAGATGACGTAGGCCGGCACGCCCTCGCTCTTCGCGGTTTCGGTGCGCCACAGGCGCAGGCGCTCCCAGCGCGAGCGCTGGCGCGGGCTCATGCCAAGGGTCGGATCGGCGCGCTCACTCGTGCGGCTCGACGACGTGCGCGTACGCGTGGGCTTCACGTAACGGCGCATCGTGACATTCTGCTCGCCCTTGAGCACCGGCTTGCTCGCCTCGGTGAGCACGAGCGAGCCGTAGCCGTCGTGGTCGACAGTGAGATAACCGAACGCCACCAATTGCCGGAAAATCGCGCGCCATTCCGGTTCCGAAAGCGCGGAGCCGATGCCGAAGGTGGAGATTTTCTCGTGCCCGCGCTGCAGGATCTTCTCGTTGCGATTGCCGCGCAGGATGTCGATCAGGTGGCCGGCGCCGAAATTGAACCCGCTCGCGCGCTGCGCGCGGAACACGCACGAGAGCGCCATTTGCGCCTCGCGCGTGGCGTCCCACGTGGCGGGCGGCTCGAGGCAGGTATCGCAGTTGCCGCACGGCTTGCTCTCTTCGCCGAAGTACGCGAGCAGGCGCACGCGCCGGCATGTGGCCGCTTCGCACAGGCCGAGCAGTGCGTCGAGCTTGCCCGTCTGCACACGCTTGTGCTGCTCGTCGGCTTCGGACTCGTCGATCATCTTGCGCTGCTGCACCACGTCGCCGAGACCGTAGGCCATCCACGCGTTGGCCGCCAGCCCGTCGCGCCCCGCGCGGCCGGTTTCCTGGTAGTAGCCTTCCACGCTCTTGGGCAAATCCAGATGCGCGACGAAACGCACGTCCGGCTTGTCGATGCCCATGCCGAATGCGATGGTGGCGCACATGACCACACCCTCCTCGCGCTGGAACATTTCCTGGTGCTTCTGGCGCACCTCGAATTCCATGCCGGCGTGGTACGGCAGCGCGCGCAACCCCTGCCCTTTCAACCACTCGGCCGTTTCCTCGACCTTGCGGCGCGAGAGGCAATACACGACGCCGGCATCCGTGGTGCCGTCGGCGCGCGTATGCTCCGCGCGGATGAAGTCGAGCAACTGCGAACGCGCGTTGTCCTTTTCGACAATGCGGTAGCGGATGTTCGGGCGGTCGAAGCTCGAGACGAACACACGGGCGTCGTCGAGCGCGAGACGATGCGCGATCTCGTCGCGCGTGATGGCGTCGGCCGTTGCCGTGAGCGCGATGCGCGGCACGTTCGGAAAGCGCTCGTGCAGCACCGAGAGCTGGATATATTCGGGCCGGAAGTCGTGGCCCCATTGCGAGACGCAGTGCGCTTCGTCGATCGCAAAGAGGCCGATGCGCGTGCGCTCGAGCAAGTCGAGAAAACGCGCCGTCATGAGGCGCTCGGGTGCGACGTAAAGCAGGTCGAGATCGCCTTCGCGCAGCGCCCGCTCGGTAGCCGCCGCTTCGGCGCCGCTCAGCGTCGAATTCAGATAGGCGGCGCGTACGCCCACTTCGGTGAGCGCGGCCACCTGGTCCTGCATGAGCGCGATGAGCGGCGACACGACGATGCCGGCACCGAGCCCGGCTTCGTGCCGCACGAGCGCGGGAATCTGGTAGCAGAGCGATTTGCCGCCGCCGGTCGGCATGAGCACCAGCGAATCGCCGCCCCCTGCGACGTGCTCGACGATTTCGGCTTGCTGCCCTCTAAACACCGGATAGCCGAAGACTTCGTTGAGGATTTCGAGGGAACGGGACATGAAGGCGGTGAGCGTGCGGAGCAAAGGCGGTGGGCAGGATTTTACCAACCCGGACGCGCCTTAACCGCCGCTACCTTGAAGATTGGCCATTCGGCCAGGAGAAACCGCGGAAGTCGCGCACGCAGATCGCGAACGCGAACAACCAGGGTGAAGCGGGTTCGTCAGGCAACGAGCCGCCGGCGCGCAATCCGAAACGCACCGACGATCGTCACGACTGCCACGACCGCGGCGGCGATCGCGAATACGCTCGCCCCGAAGAGCACGACGTTGGCGCCGACGAACATCAGCGAGCCGACCGTAAGCAGCGCGGCACCGCCCTTGACCCGGCCCGCCAGCAGCATGATGAAACCGATGATCAGGAATGCCCACATCACGAGGAAGGTCGCAAAGAAGTTCGCTGCGGACTGATTGCTGACGTGATGCAGTAGCTGCGAAAAGCTGGCGACACACGCCACCAGATTCAGGATGAGACCGACCCCGACCACCCACATGATTACCGCCTCCAGATTCAGATAAATGCCGCCGGTATCGTACGAAAAGACCCACACAGGCGGACTTGGCGCGCTACGTTAGCACGCCTCACCGATGTGCGCAGCGAGCGGGCCGGCACTGCGGCACGAGGCCGCAGGCTCAAGCGGAAAACGCGAGCGCCAAATAAAAAAGCCGCCCGGTGAAAACCAGGCGGCTTTTGCGAGGGCATGTGAGCCCGAGGCGAAAGGCGGCTTGCGCCGCCGCTCGCTTACTCGTCCGTCGTATGCGGCTGTTGCGGTTGCTCGGCGGCCGGGGTTTCCGGCGTACCGAACTCGAACGCTTCTTCCGCTGCGATCTGGTCGAAACGCTCGCGATCCGACGATTCCTTCGCACGGCGTGCCTTGTGGAAGGCGAGACCCGTACCAGCCGGAATCAGACGACCGACGATCACGTTTTCCTTCAGGCCACGCAGATCGTCGCGCTTGCCCATGATCGCCGCTTCGGTCAGCACGCGGGTCGTTTCCTGGAACGATGCCGCCGAGATGAACGAATCGGTCGAGAGCGATGCCTTCGTAATACCGAGCAGCACGTTCTCGTACGTTGCCGGGCGCTTGTCCTCGGCGTTCATCTTGTCGTTTTCGTCCAGCATGTCCGAACGCTCGACCTGCTCGCCCGGGATGAAGCGCGTATCACCGTTGTCGGTGATCTGCACACGACGCAGCATCTGACGCACGATCACTTCGATGTGCTTGTCGTTGATCTTCACGCCCTGCAGACGGTACACGTCCTGCACTTCGTCCACGATGTAACGCGACAGCGCTTCGATACCCTGCAGACGCAGGATGTCGTGCGGATCGGCCGGGCCGTCCACGATCATTTCGCCCTTGTTGACGACCTGACCGTCGTGGACCAGCACCTGCTTTTCCTTCGCGATCAGGAACTCGTGCTGATTGCCTTCGAGGTCCGTGATAACGAGACGCTGCTTGCCCTTCGTGTCCTTACCGAACGACGTCGTACCCGTGACTTCCGCCAGGATACCTGCGTCCTTCGGCGAACGTGCTTCGAACAGTTCCGCCACACGCGGCAGACCACCGGTAATGTCACGCGTCTTCTGGGCTTCGGTCGGGATACGTGCGAGCACTTCACCGACCTGCACCTGCTGACCGTCCTTCACGGTGATCAGTGCGCCGACCTGGAAGCCGATCTGCACCGAATGCTCCGTGCCCGGGATCTTCACTTCGTCGCCGTTCGCGTCGAGCAGCTTGACCTGCGGACGCACGCTCTTTGCGGCTTGCGAACCGCGACGCTTCACGTCGATCACGACGAGGGTCGACAGACCCGTGACGTCGTCGATCTGCTTGGCCACGGTCACGCCTTCTTCGACGTTCTCGAACTTCACCGTACCGCCGTACTCGGTGATGATCGGACGCGTGAGCGGATCCCACGTTGCGAGCTGCGTGCCGGCCTTGATCGCTGCGCCATCGAGCTGCAGCAGCGTCGCGCCGTACGGCACCTTGTGACGCTCGCGCTCGCGGCCGTGATCGTCGGCGATGATGGCTTCGCCCGAACGCGAGATGACGACTTGCTCGCCCTTCGCATTCGTGACGTAACGCATCGTCGCCGTGAAGCGCACGGTACCGTTCGACTTGGCTTCCACCGACGAGGCCACTGCCGCACGCGATGCCGCACCACCGATGTGGAACGTACGCATCGTGAGCTGCGTGCCCGGTTCGCCGATCGACTGTGCAGCGATCACACCGACGGCTTCGCCGACGTTCACGCGCGAGCCGCGGCCGAGGTCGCGGCCATAGCACGAGGCGCACAGGCCGTAGCGCGTTTCGCAGGTGAGCGGCGTGCGCACGCGCACTTCGTCGATGCCGAGGCTTTCGATCGTTTCCACCGCGTCTTCGTCGAGCAGGTCGCCCGAAGCGTAGATCGTTTCCTGGGTTTCCGGATTGACGACGTCTGCCACTGCCACACGGCCGAGAATACGGTCGCGCAGCGCTTCGACGACTTCACCGCCTTCCACGAGGGCCTTCATCGCCACGCCATTCGACGTGCCGCAATCTTCCTCGACGACCACGAGATCCTGCGTCACGTCGACGAGACGACGCGTCAGGTAACCCGAGTTCGCGGTCTTCAGTGCCGTATCAGCCAGACCCTTACGTGCACCGTGGGTCGAGATGAAGTACTGCAACACGTTCAGACCTTCGCGGAAGTTCGCGGTAATCGGCGTTTCGATAATCGAGCCGTCCGGCTTCGCCATCAGGCCGCGCATACCCGCCAGCTGGCGAATCTGCGTGGCGGAACCCCGCGCGCCCGAGTCGGCCATCATGTAGATCGAGTTGAACGATTCCTGACGCGTTTCCTTGCCGTCGCGGTCGATCACCGGTTCCGTCGCGAGCTGCTCCATCATCGCCTTGCCGACCGCTTCCGACGTATTCGACCAGATGTCGACCACGTTGTTGTAGCGTTCCTGCGCGGTGACGAGACCCGACATGTACTGACGGTCGTACTCCTTCACCTTCTTCGCGGCTTCGCCGACGATGGTTTCCTTCTGCGGCGGCACGAGCATGTCGTCCACGCAGATCGAAATACCGGCGCGCGTTGCGAGGCGGAAGCCCGACTGCATCAGCTGGTCAGCGAAGATCACCGTTTCGCGCAGACCGCACTTGCGGAACGCGGTGTTGATCAGACGCGAGATTTCCTTCTTCTTCAGCGGCTTGTTCAGCACCGAGAACGGCAGACCCGGCGGCAGAATTTCCGACAGGATCGAACGGCCAACGGTCGTTGCGTACAGCGAGATCTTCGGCACGAACGCCGGTGCGCCTTCCGACTTGTCCTCGTTGTGGACCATTTCGGTAATACGCACGTTGACGCGCGAAGCCAGCTCGACTTCCTTGTTCTCGTACGCGCGGAGCACTTCCGACACGCCCGTGAACGTCATGCCTTCGCCCTTGCCGTTGATCGCTTCACGCGTGGCGTAGTACAGGCCCAGCACGATATCCTGCGACGGCACGATCGACGGATCGCCGTTGGCCGGGAACAGGACGTTGTTCGACGCGAGCATGAGCGTACGCGCTTCCATCTGCGCTTCGAGCGACAGCGGAACGTGAACAGCCATCTGGTCACCGTCGAAGTCGGCGTTGAACGCCGCGCAAACGAGCGGGTGCAGCTGGATTGCCTTACCTTCGATCAGCACCGGCTCGAAAGCCTGAATGCCAAGACGGTGCAGCGTAGGCGCACGGTTGAGCATGACCGGGTGTTCGCGGATCACCTCTTCGAGGATGTCCCACACCACCGGCGTCTGGTTCTCGACTTCCTTCTTCGCAGCCTTGATGGTCGTGGCAACGCCCATCGTTTCCAGCTTGTTGAAGATGAACGGCTTGAACAGTTCGAGCGCCATCAGCTTCGGCAGACCGCACTGGTGCAGCTTGAGCGTCGGACCCACCACGATGACCGAACGGCCCGAGTAGTCCACGCGCTTGCCCAGCAGGTTCTGACGGAAACGACCGCCCTTACCCTTGATCATGTCGGCGAGCGACTTCAGCGGACGCTTGTTCGCGCCCGTCATCGCCTTGCCGCGACGACCGTTGTCGAGCAGCGAGTCAACCGCCTCCTGGAGCATCCGCTTTTCGTTGCGGACGATGATCTCCGGCGCCTTCAGCTCGAGCAGACGCTTCAGACGGTTGTTACGGTTGATCACGCGGCGATACAGGTCGTTCAGGTCCGAAGTCGCGAAACGGCCACCGTCCAGCGGCACCAGCGGACGCAGTTCGGGCGGCAGCACCGGCAGCACTTCGAGCACCATCCATTCGGGCTTGATGCCCGAACGCTGGAAGGCCTCGAGCACCTTCAGGCGCTTCGCGTACTTCTTGATCTTCGCTTCCGAGCCGGTGTTCTTCAGCTCGGTGCGCAGCGTTTCGACCTGTTCGTCGATGTTGATCGCGCGCAGCAGCTCGCGCACGCCTTCCGCGCCCATTTCGGCACGGAATTCGTCGCCGTATTCCTCGACCTTGTTGTAGTAATCCTCTTCGGTCATGATCTGCCGCGCCTTCAGCGGCGTCATGCCCGGTTCGATCACCACGTATGCCTCGAAGTACAGCACGCGCTCGATGTCGCGCAGCGTCATGTCGAGCACCATGCCCAGACGCGACGGCAGCGACTTCAGGAACCAGATGTGAGCGACCGGCGAGGCCAGCTCGATGTGGCCCATGCGTTCGCGACGCACCTTGGCGAGCGTGACTTCAACGCCGCACTTCTCGCAGATCACGCCACGGTGCTTCAGGCGCTTGTACTTGCCGCACAGGCACTCGTAGTCCTTGATCGGCCCGAAGATCTTCGCGCAGAACAGACCATCCCGTTCCGGCTTGAAGGTACGGTAGTTGATAGTCTCCGGCTTCTTCACTTCGCCGAACGACCACGAGCGGATCTTGTCCGGCGAGGCCAGACCGATCTTGATCGCGTCAAAAACTTCTTCTTGTTGGACTTGCTTGAATAGATCGAGCAGAGCTTTCATTGCCTTCTCTCCGTAGTCCGATTAGTTGCGGTCGAGGTCGATGTCGATGCCGAGCGAGCGGATTTCCTTCACCAGCACATTGAAGGATTCCGGCATGCCCGCGTCGATCACGTGGTCGCCCTTGACGAGGTTCTCGTACACCTTCGTCCGGCCCGTCACGTCATCGGACTTCACCGTCAACATTTCCTGCAGCACGTACGAAGCGCCATACGCTTCGAGCGCCCACACTTCCATTTCACCGAAGCGCTGGCCACCGAACTGCGCCTTACCACCCAGCGGCTGCTGCGTGACGAGCGAGTACGGACCCGTCGAACGCGCGTGCATCTTGTCGTCGACAAGGTGGTGCAGCTTCAGGTAGTGCATGTAGCCCACGGTGACCGTACGCTCGAACATCTCGCCCGTGCGGCCGTCGTACAGACGCACCTGGTTCTTCGACGGCGTCATGCCGAGGTTATGAGCGACGTCGTCCGGGAACGCCAGATCGAGCATCTTGCCCATTTCCTCTTCGGTTGCACCGTCGAACACCGGCGTTGCGAACGGCACGCCTTCGCGCAGGTTCCTCGCGAGTTCGAAGATTTCGTCGTCGCTGAAGCTGTCGAGGTCTTCCTTGTGGCCCGATTCGTTGTAGATCTTCGTGAGGAATCCACGCAGTTCTGCAACCTTCGTCTGACGCTGCAGCATTTCGCCGATACGCCAGCCCAGACCCTTCGCGGCCCAACCGAGGTGCACTTCGAGAACCTGACCCACGTTCATCCGTGACGGCACGCCGAGCGGGTTCAGCACGACGTCGGCCGGACGGCCGTCGGCCATGTACGGCATGTCTTCGATCGGAACGATCTTCGACACCACGCCCTTGTTACCGTGACGGCCTGCCATCTTGTCGCCAGGCTGCAGACGGCGCTTCACCGCGAGGTACACCTTTACCATCTTCAGCACGCCCGGCGGCAGTTCGTCGCCTTGCGTGAGCTTCTTGCGCTTCTCTTCGAAGGCCAGATCGAACTGGTGACGCTTCTCTTCGATCGAGTTCTTGATCGCTTCGAGCTGCGCCGCTGCTTCTTCGTCCGCAAGGCGGATGTCGAACCAGTGGTAGTGATCCAGATCTTCGAGGTACGCGCGCTCGATCTTCGTGCCCTTCGCGAGCTTCTTCGGACCGCCGTTCGCGACCTTGCCTTCGAGCATGCGTGCGAGACGCTGGAACGCGTCGCCTTCCACGATACGCAGCTGGTCGTTCAGGTCGAGGCGATAGCGCTTCAGTTCATCGTCGATGATCTGCTGTGCGCGCTTGTCGCGCTGGATGCCTTCACGCGTGAACACCTGCACGTCGATGACCGTGCCGCTCATGCCCGAGGGCACGCGCAGCGACGTATCCTTCACGTCCGAAGCCTTCTCGCCGAAGATCGCGCGCAGCAGCTTTTCTTCCGGCGTGAGCTGGGTTTCGCCCTTCGGCGTGACCTTGCCCACGAGCACGTCGCCCGCTTCGACTTCCGCGCCGATGTACACGATGCCCGACTCGTCGAGACGGCCAAGCTGCACTTCCGCGAGGTTCGAAATGTCGCGCGTGATTTCTTCCGGTCCGAGCTTCGTGTCGCGTGCAACGACGTTCAGTTCTTCGATGTGGATCGACGTGTAACGGTCGTCCGCAACCACCTTCTCCGAGATCAGGATCGAGTCTTCGAAGTTGTAGCCGTTCCACGGCATGAACGCGATCAGCATGTTCTGGCCGAGCGCGAGCTCGCCCAGATCGGTCGATGCGCCGTCAGCCAGCACGTCGCCGCGCGCAACCTTGTCGCCCATCTTCACGATCGGACGCTGGTTGATGTTCGTGTTCTGGTTCGAACGCGTGTACTTGATGAGGTTGTAGATGTCCACGCCGACTTCACCGGCAACAGCTTCATCATCGTTCACGCGAATCACGATACGGCCTGCGTCGACGTAGTCGACCACACCGCCACGCAGCGCCTGAACCGTCGTACCCGAGTCGACCGCAACGGTGCGCTCGATACCCGTACCGACGACCGGCTTTTCCGGACGCAGGCAAGGCACGGCCTGACGCTGCATGTTCGAGCCCATCAGTGCACGGTTCGCGTCATCGTGCTCGAGGAACGGAATCAGCGAGGCTGCAACCGAGACGATCTGCGACGGCGCCACGTCCATGTACTGGATGCGGTCCGGCGTGACCATCAGCGTTTCGCCCGCTTCACGCGACGAAACGAGTTCGTCGGTCAGCGTGCCGTCTTCAGCCACCGCCGCGTTCGCCTGAGCGATCACGTAACGGCCTTCTTCGATCGCCGACAGGTAGTCGATCTGGTCGGTCACCTTGCTGTCCACGACCTTGCGGTACGGCGTTTCGAGGAAGCCGTATTCGTTCAGGTGCGCATACAGCGCCAGCGAGTTGATCAGACCGATGTTCGGACCTTCCGGCGTCTCGATCGGGCACACACGGCCATAGTGGGTCGGGTGCACGTCGCGGACTTCAAAGCCAGCGCGCTCGCGCGTCAGACCGCCCGGGCCAAGTGCCGACACGCGGCGCTTGTGGGTGATTTCCGACAGCGGGTTGGTCTGGTCCATGAACTGCGACAGCTGCGACGAACCGAAGAACTCGCGAATCGCCGACGAAATCGGCTTCGAGTTGATCAGGTCGTGCGGCATCAGGTTTTCGCTTTCGGCCTGACCGAGGCGCTCCTTCACGGCACGTTCGACGCGCACGAGACCCGCGCGGAACTGGTTTTCCGCGAGTTCGCCCACGCAACGCACGCGACGGTTGCCGAGGTGGTCGATGTCGTCCACTTCGCCCTTGCCGTTGCGCAGCTCGACGAGGATCTTGATGGTCGCGAGGATGTCGTCGTCCTGCAGCGTCATCGGCCCGACGATTTCGTCACGGCCCACGCGGCGGTTGAACTTCATACGACCCACCTTCGAGAGGTCGTACGCTTCTTCGCTGTAGAACAGGCGGTTGAACAGCGCCTCGACCGCTTCTTCGGTCGGCGGCTCGCCCGGACGCATCATGCGGTAGATCGCGATGCGCGCGGCCATACGGTCGGCGGTTTCGTCGATACGCAGCGTCGACGAGATGTACGGACCCTGGTCCAGATCGTTCGTGTAGAGCGTCTGGATGTCCTTGATCTTCGCTTCGCGCAGCTTCTCGAGCACGCTTTCGGTGATCTCGTCGTTCGCGTTCGCGATCACTTCGCCCGTGTCGCCGTCGACGACGTTCTTCGCGAGCACGCGGCCGAGCAGATAATCTTCGGGGACCGAAATGTACGTCGTCTTCGCGGTTTCGAGGTCGCGAATGTGCTTCGCGTTGATCCGCTTGTCCTTCTGGACAATGACCTTGCCTTCGCGATCGCTGATGTCGAAACGCGCGACTTCACCGCGCAGACGCTCCGGCACGAACTCCATCTGCGCGCCTTCCGGCATCAGCGTGAAATTGTCGAACACGAAGAAGTTCGCGAGGATCTGTTCCGGCGTGAGGCCGATTGCCTTCAGCAGGATCGTGACCGGCATCTTGCGGCGACGGTCGACGCGGAAGTACAGCACGTCCTTCGGGTCGAACTCGAAGTCGAGCCACGAACCGCGGTAAGGAATGATACGGGCCGAGAAGAGCAGCTTGCCCGAGCTGTGCGTCTTGCCCTTGTCGTGTTCGAAGAACACGCCAGGCGAGCGGTGCAGCTGCGAGACGATGACACGCTCGGTGCCGTTGATGACGAACGAACCAGTCGGCGTCATGAGCGGAATTTCGCCCATGTACACTTCCTGCTCCTTCACTTCCTTGACGACCGGCTTGCTCGGCGATTCCTTGTCGAGCAGGACGAGACGGACCTTGGCGCGCAACGCCGAGCAGTACGTCAAGCCGCGTTGCTGGCATTCCTTGATGTTGAATGCCGGCGACGACAGCATGTAGCTGACGAACTCTAGACGAGCAAAGCCGTTATGGGAAACAATAGGAAAAACGGACGAAAACGCTGCCTGCAGACCTTCCGGTTTGCGTTGCGCGGTCGCCGTTTCTGCTTGCAGGAATGTACTGAATGATTCAAGCTGGGTAGCCAGCAGGAAAGGAACCTGGTGAACGATGGGGCGTTTCGCGAAACTCTTGCGAATACGCTTCTTCTCGGTGAAGGAATAGTGCATACGATCTCCGAATCACGGCGGGTAGGACGACCCGAGTGTTCACCGACTGAGACCCGATGGCTTCGCGAGCCCTGGAAGCTTGGTGGTTGGCCTCTACCAACCGCTGGCTGACGGCAACGGATTTCGGCTTGTCATAACGTGCCCGCTGCCCGACCAAACTTGCCTTCTGCAGTCGCTTCAGAAGACAAAGAGAAGCGTCGTGTGCTCTGATGGTGCCCTTGAGGCCCTCACCCGGCGAAAGACGTTTTTCTTTGGCTTCTGGGTCCCGCATCCCGCCTCCGACTTCAAAAAATCGAACACAAAAAGGCAGAACCCACAAAGCACAAAAAGGCCGGCGGTGTAAAAACCGCCAGCCTTCGCACAGCGCGCTGAAACTTACTTGATTTCAGCCTTCGCGCCGGCGTCTTCCAGCTTCTTCTTCGCTTCTTCAGCAGCAGCCTTGGGCACCGCTTCCTTCACGGGCTTCGGTGCGCCGTCAACCAGGTCCTTCGCTTCCTTCAGGCCGAGACCCGTCAGTTCGCGAACGGCCTTAATGACCGAAACCTTGTTTGCGCCTGCTTCGAGCAGGTTGACCGTGAATTCGGTCTGCTCTTCAGCAGCAGCAGCAGCGCCGCCGCCTGCCGGGCCAGCGACTGCCACAGCAGCTGCCGACACGCCAAACTTCTCTTCGAAAGCCTTGACCAGTTCGTTCAGTTCAAGGACCGACATCGAGCCAACGGCTTCGAGGATGTCTTCTTTTGCGATTGCCATTTGAAATTACTCCAGATTTGAATTCGGAAACAGCTAGCGATCTTTCTCGCTTGCCTGTGTTCGTTCGCTTGCCTGAAATCAGGCAGCTTCTGCTTGCTTCTTTTCCGCCAGCGCGGCCAGAGCGCGCGCCATACCGGAAACAGGAGCTTGCATAACGAACAGCAGCTTCGAGAGCAGTTCTTCGCGGCTCGGGATGCTGGCCAGCGCTTGCACGCCTGCCTTGTCCATCACCTTGCCTTCGTAGGAACCAGCCTTGATGACCAACTTGTCATTGCCCTTCGCGAAGTCATTGACGACCTTCGCAGCAGCAATTGCATCTTCCGAGATGCCGTAGATCAGGGGGCCAGTCATCTGCTCTGCCAGCGGAGCAAACGGGGTACCTTCGACAGCGCGACGCGCCAGCGTGTTCTTCAACACGCGGAGGTACACCTGCTGCTCACGCGCTTTCGCGCGCAGCTTGGTCAGATCGCCAACCGCGATTCCACGATACTCGGCCAGCACCATGGTCTGAGCCGTCGCGACTTGCGCGGAGACTTCAGCCACGACGGCCTGCTTACCTTCTTTGTTCAGTGGCACGGTTAACCTCCAGATTCGACACACTTTGCTTTCGCTACGTGTGCCGCGTTCAACAACGGCGACCGACCAGTCCGGAGTAAATCAGCTTGCATCGTCAGGCGTTGCCGCCCGCATCCGCTCACATCAGCACTTCAAAACCTTTTCGGGTTCGCCATCTGCGTTGGCTTTGCATTAAGGAAGCACCCAACTGCTGCACTTCCGCCAACGGTCTTTGACAACCGGTTGCACCGCGCTTGCTGCCGCTGCACAACCGCCCAAAGCCCTTTAAATCCGCGCTGCCGCCCTCTCAGGCCTCAGCGCGGCGAAACTATTACGCTGCGAGCGACGTCTGGTCGACGCGAACGCCAACGCCCATCGTGCTCGAGACAGCGATCTTGCGCAGGTACACGCCCTTGCTCGTTGCCGGCTTCGCCTTGGTCAGCGCTTCGAGGAGCGCGTCCAGGTTGCTGCGCAGCGCGGTCGGCTCGAACGATGCACGGCCGATGGTCGCGTGGATGATACCGGCCTTGTCGACACGGAATTGCACCTGACCAGCCTTCGCGTTCTTGACCGCGGTCGCCACGTCCGGCGTCACGGTGCCGACCTTCGGGTTCGGCATGAGGCCGCGCGGGCCGAGGATCTGACCGAGCGTACCGACGACGCGCATCGTGTCCGGCGAAGCGATCACGATGTCGAAGTTCAGGTTGCCGCCCTTGATCTGCTCGGCGAGGTCTTCCATACCGACGATCTCTGCGCCTGCTGCCTTGGCTTGTTCAGCCTTTTCACCTTGCGCGAACACTGCAACGCGGACCGACTTGCCGGTACCAGCGGGCAGAACGACCGAGCCGCGAACGACCTGGTCCGACTTCTTCGCATCGATGCCGAGTTGCACTGCAACGTCGATCGACTCGTCGAACTTCGCCGTGGCGCATTCCTTCACGAGCGACAGTGCGTCGCCGATCGGGTACTGCTTTTGGCGGTCGATCTTGGCAGCCAGTGCCTTTTGACGCTTCGAAACCTTAGCCATTTACACACCCTCCACGATGATGCCCATCGAGCGGGCGCTACCAGCGATCGTGCGAACCGCTGCATCCATATCGGCTGCCGTGAGGTCCGGCATCTTGGTCTTGGCGATTTCCTCGGCTTGCGCGCGGGTGATCGTAGCGACCTTGTCGGTGTGCGGCTTGGCCGAACCCTTGTCGACCTTCGCTGCCTTCTTGATCAGAATCGTGGCCGGCGGCGTCTTCAGGATGAACGTGAAGCTCTTGTCCGCGAAAGCCGTGATCACGACCGGCGTCGGCAGACCCGGCTCCATCGCTTGAGTCTGCGCGTTGAACGCTTTGCAGAACTCCATGATGTTCAGGCCGCGCTGACCCAGTGCCGGGCCGACCGGCGGCGACGGATTGGCTTTACCTGCAGGAATCTGCAGCTTGATAAAGCCGATGATTTTCTTTGCCATGTTGAAAACCTCTTTGGAACGCGTGAGCGTTCTGGTGAGTGGTAGCGCGCGCTCGCCACAATCTTCGCTGTGCCAACTGCTTTGGCGACATCGACAGCGGACTGGACTACTGGCGCTCCTCTACGGCCATAACGCGGACCGTAAGCGCGGAAAAACGGATCGCACCGGAGGCGCGACCCGTAGTATTCGATTTACAGCTTTTCGACCTGGCCGAATTCGAGTTCGACCGGTGTGGCGCGACCGAAAATGGTGACGGAGACCCGGACGCGCGACTTTTCGTAGTTGACTTCTTCGACGCTGCCGTTGAAGTCCGTGAACGGACCTTCCTTCACACGGACCATCTCGCCGACTTCGAACAGGGTCTTGGGGCGCGGCTTCTCAACGCCTTCCTGCATCTGCGACATGATCTTTTCGACTTCGCGCGGCGAAATCGGGCTCGGGCGATTACGGGCCCCGCCGACGAAACCAGTCACCTTTGCCGTGTTCTTCACGAGGTGCCACGTTTCGTCCGTCATTTCCATCTCTACCAGGACATAGCCCGGGAAGAAACGACGTTCGGTCACCGATTTGTGACCACCCTTCACCTCGACCACTTCTTCAGTCGGAACGAGGATCTGGCCAAACTTGTCCTGCATGCCAGCACGTTCGATGCGCTCCTGAAGCGCACGTTGCACGCTCTTCTCCATGCCGGAGTAGGCGTGCACCACATACCAACGTTTTCCGCTCGGGGATGCCGGTGTATCGCTCATATCATTTCCAACCCAGAATCGCCGAGAAAATCACCCACTCGATGGATTTGTCGCAAACCCACAGAATGATGGCCATTGCCAGCACAAAACCGAAGACCACCAGCGTCGTTTGCGTCGCCTCTTTGCGAGTCGGCCAGACGACTTTGCGAACTTCCTTGTACGAGTCTTTGGCAAACGCGATGAAGCTCTTGCCGGGCGCCGAGAGAAGACCGACTACCACCCCCGCGATCACGCCCACTGCGAGCGCTGCACCGCGGACATACCACTCCTGGCTACCGAGCCAGTAGAACCCTACGAACCCGGCCACAACCAACAATACGCCCGCCGCAAGCATCAGCTTGTCGCTGGAAGTATTAACAGTTTCGACGGAAGGATTCGCCATAACACCTTAAAGAACAACGCGCCGAGGCGCGAGAAGTTGGCAGGGGCAGAGGGAATCGAACCCCCAACCTTCGGTTTTGGAGACCGACGCTCTGCCAGTTGAGCTATACCCCTAAACCATTTTGGGGTTGGCGGCATCGCCAACCCCGAAACCACTTAGTCGATCAACGAGACTGGCAAAAACTTACTCGATGATCTTCGCAACCACGCCGGCGCCGACGGTACGGCCACCTTCGCGGATTGCAAAGCGCAGACCTTCTTCCATCGCGATCGGAGCGATCAGCTTCACCGTGATCGACACGTTGTCGCCCGGCATGACCATTTCCTTGTCCTTCGGCAGCTCGATCGAGCCCGTCACGTCCGTCGTACGGAAGTAGAACTGCGGACGGTAGTTGTTGAAGAACGGCGTGTGACGGCCGCCTTCGTCCTTGCT
>NZ_JAMBPS010000090.1:0-19093 GCF_024206515.1 Paraburkholderia sp. CNPSo 3281
CGGCTCGTTCAGGCGCAGATCCGTCGTGACGACCGCGGGCAGCGTGAGCGACAGCGTTTCCGCGCCGCCATCCACTTCGCGCGACACCGTAGCCTTGCCGTCTGCAACCACGACCTTCGAAGCAAACGTAGCCTGCGGGAGGTTCGCCAGCGCGGCGAGCATCTGGCCAGTCTGGTTCGAATCGTCGTCGATGGCCTGCTTGCCGAGAATCACCAGTTGCGGCTGTTCCTTGTCGACGAGCGCCTTCAGCAGCTTGGCGACAGCCAACGGCTGCAGGTCTTCGTTCGACTCGAACAGGATCGCGCGATCCGCGCCGATGGCCAGCGCCGTGCGCAGCGTTTCCTGCGCCTGCGTCACGCCCGCGGACACCGCGATGACTTCCGTCGCCACGCCCGCTTCCCTCAGACGCACCGCTTCTTCCACGGCGATTTCGTCGAACGGGTTCATCGACATCTTCACGTTGGCGATGTCGACGCCCGTGCCGTCCGACTTCACGCCGACTTTTACATTCGCATCCACCACGCGTTTCACTGCCACGAGGATTTTCAAACCGTATCTCCTTCCCTTGACGAAACAGCCGACGCGCTTGCGCGTCAGCGACCTTCTCACATCACGATTCCCTGAGTCGGACGCGATGTCGACTCGCGCTTCGAGTGCACTTCCGATTCAGCATAGATCGTATCCCCTACGAAAACCGGACAAGTAAGCATTGCCTTGATCCAGTCAGCCCAACCCAAATGCTCGCTGAGCACCTGCGCAGTTCGCGTTGACCGTCCCAATCCAGACGAGTGAGCCAGAACCTGCATCAATTGGGTGTCAAATCCACTTTTTAACTGGCTGCTGGATATTTGAAAATGGCTTTGACAGGCGCTATTGGGGCCGCGGCACGAGCGCCATGACGTTACGGCCGAGCGCACCGTCCACGAGCAATTCCTGTCCGTTCACGTAGCCCGATCGTTCGCTCGCGAGAAAGAGCACTGCATCGGCAATATCTTGCGGGTCCGCGATTCGCCGAGACGGTACCATCTTCGTGCGAGCGCGCAGCATGGCGGGATCTTCGTAGTAGCGCGCGCTCAACGGTGTGCGCACGAGCCCTGGGCTCACTACGTTGCTGCGAACGCCGTCGTCGGCGAGTTCGACGGCAAGCTGTTGCGCAAGCATCGCGAGCGCCGCCTTGCTCGCACTGTATGCCCCACCCAACGGGATCGGCGAACTTGCCGCAATCGAGGCGACATGGATCATCGAGCCGCTCCCCAAAGCGCGCATTTGCTGGCCGAAAGCCTGCGCGCATAGCAGCGCGCCGGTGAGATTCACTGCGAGCACGCGGTTCCAGTGACCGACATCCAACTCGAGCAACGGGCCTCGTAAAGTGATGGCCGCGTTGTTCACGAGCACATTGCAGCGTCCCAGCGCACGTTCGCTCTCGCGCGCGGCTTCGACCACACTTGTCTTATCCGCGACGTCGCAGTCAATCACGATCGCGTACCCGCCCTCGCTGACGATGCGCCCGGCAATCACCGCGCTTGCCGCGCTGTCTCGGTCGAGCAGCGTCACATGCGCGCCCTCGCGTGCGAGCGCAAGCGCGATTTGCGCGCCGATCCCGCCCGCCGCGCCGGTAACGACGCAAACTTTCTCTTCGAGGTCCAGCCACGACTTGGTATTCATCAATCAGGATTCCTGTTGTTTTATTCGATGCTCACTCATAGTGGCGCCGCCGCGCAATTCTCCCAGCACCGTCGCACCGAGTGCCGTACCATGCACGGACAGATGTGCGCCCAGTTGCACCGCCTGAAGAACCTCCGACGGCGTTGTGCCGCAATCGAGCGCCGCTCGCACGAAGCGGCGCACGCCATCGGGATTGAAAGCGGTGAAGCAGGCATGCAGCGCGATCTGAATGAGGCTGCGCTCCGCATCGTTCAGGCCTTTGCCGGTCGAACCGTGCTCGATAAAATCGAGCAGCACGTCCACATAGGTCTGATCCAGCGTGGCAAGCGTCTGCAGCATGCTTGCGGCCTGCGGGCATAGTCGCTCGATTCGCGTGCGCAGCGCCACATCGATTGACGACATGGCCATTTCCGCCGCTTCCTGCGCGAGTATCGCCGCCGACTGATACACGCATTCGAGCCCCTGCGCGGCGACGAGATGCAGCACGTCGAAGATATCGGCTTCGCTCGCGCCCGCGGCAAACGCGCCCGCCAGATGCGTCCTGAGCCCCGCTGCATACAGATGCGCCGACGAGGCGTCGAGCGCCACATAAATCAGCTCCACCATGCGTGCGGATAGCGGACCATGGCGCGCGGGGTAGGCCGCATAACGCGCGTACTGCTCCAGAAGCGCGGGATGCGCCTGCAGGATCGCTTCGGTCCACGGGCGCCAGTAGCCGCGCGCCTCGACGAATTGCGCCTTCACGCGCGCGCGCATGGCATCGCTTTCGTTCATGCTGTCTCCTTTCTTGTGTGTCCGTTCTGCAAGTCGAAGTTCGCCGCGCAGAACGATGCGGCGCTCACATACCCGCGCGCCATGTTTGTCCGGTGACGAACTGCGCCTGTGCGCCGGCCACGAAATGCACGATCGGTGCAAGCGCGGCAATCTCATGTTGGTCAGCCCGAGCATCGATAGTGAGCGCATTGATGCGCAGCGCACGCGCGCCCCATTCGCAGGCGAGCGTAGCGACCAGCATGCGAGCCGCTCCAGTGTCGCCAGCCGCGCGCCAGTCTGCATTATCTGCGTCGCGTGGAAACAGCAGCGTCAGGCTCGCCCGCTGCCCGTGTTCACGCGCGAAGCGCGCCGCTGCCGCGTGCACGGCGGCAAGGCGATTGCCCGGTTCCGCGCCGAGCGCCGAGCACCGAGGCATCCAGCGTCGCCCGGTACGTTTTTCCTCCGATATCGCAACCCATGCCCGCCCAACGCCGGGCCGCGTCGCCGATTACGTCGAGCTGCAGCGACATGCCGGCGTTGTTGATGATCGCGTCGAGCGCGGGCACGCCCACGGCGAGCGCTGCGATCTGGTCGGGCTGCATCAGGTCGGCCACGCGCACCAGATGCACCGCGCCGCCCGCTGCAGGCAGGCTCGACACGAGCCGATCCAGCGCCTCACCGTTGCGATCGACCAGCACACAGCGCCAGCCGGCCGCCGCGAAACGCTGCGCAGCCGCCCGGCCGATACCAGAGGCCGCGCCGGGGATCAAAACCGTCTTTTCGGCGCTCGAACTCATTGCCTGGCGATCCTATATATTCGTGAAGGTGATACCGCCATCGATCGTCAGCGCCTGGGCCGTGATGAAACCGGCCTCGTCGCTTGCGAGAAACGCGATGCCGCGCGCGATATCCTCCACCACGCCAAGCCGGCCGAGCGGCGTGCGCGCCACGCGCGCCGCATCGCGCTCCATGTTGCGGTTGCGCTGCGTGCCTTCGGTCGGCACGGCCGAGGGGCAAACCGCGTTCACGCGGATACGGCGCGCGCCGAGTTCTGCCGCGGCGGCGCGGGTGATGCCGAGTATTCCCGCCTTGATGCCCGAATACACCACGGAGCTTGCCGCCGAGCGTAGCGCCGCCGTCGAGGCCACGTTGACGATCGCGCCGCCGCGTTCGGCATCCATGACCTCCGTGGCGGCCTGGATGCCCCAGATTGCGGCCTTGAAGCCAATGTCGAGCATACGATCCACCGTCTCGGGCGCGATCTCGGGCACGGCCTGATAGCGCACCCACGCGGCGTTGTTGACGAGCACATCGAAACGCCCGCCATGCTCGCGCGCCGCCTGCACGGCCTCGGTCATGCCTTCGCGCGTGGCGACGTTGCGCACCACGGCAAAGGCCTGGCCGCCTTCCGCGTGAATCTGCGCCACCGTCGCGTCCACAAGTTCTTCTCTCAGATCGTTCACGCCGACGATCGCGCCGCGCGCCGCCAGCGCACGCGCAGTAGCGCGGCCAATCCCGGCGCCCGCGCCGGTGACAAGCGCCACGCGAGCATTCATGTCCTGTTGCATATCTGTCTTCCTCACTGTGCAGCGATGAATTCACAACCCACTTCGCGAGCGAGCCCGCCAGCGCCGAACGACGCATCGAGCTTGCGCACCTCGCGCAGCGAATAGTGCAGCGGCACTTCCCACGTGAAGCCCATGCCGCCATGCAGATGAATAGCCTTTTCGATCACGAATGCCGCGTTCGCGAGCGTGCCCGCCAGCGCGGGCCGCGCGTCACGCACGGCTTCATATTCGTCCGTGGCGATCGAGCGGCGAATCGCGGCGGCCGACGCTTCCTGCACGAGCTTCATGCGCGCGAGCAGATGGCGTACGGCCTGTTTCGCGGAAAGCGGGCGGCCGAACTGGACACGCGTGGACATAAACGCGGCGGCGGATTCGAGCGCTCCGTCGGCCGCGCCATTTGCGAACGCGGCAGCGAGTACCTGCAGATCGCGACGGAGCCCCAAATAAGTGTCGGCGTTCAGCGTCGCGATCATTTCAACGCCGTCGAGCGCGAGCCAGACTTGCGGGCATTCGGGATCGAGCGCGCCATCGGTTTCGTATCTTGCCGAGCTCACGTCCACGAGCGCGCCGCCGCCCTGAGCGTCAGCAACCAGCACCCAATCGCATTCGTTCGCGTGCCGTGCGTGTCCGGCGACTCCCTGCTCCATGCCACCCTGAAGCGCCACAGTGGCGAGTCTTTCACCGCTTACTAGCGCGGCGGCAATCCTGGTGCCCCCGAACGCCTTCGCCAGCGCGATCTGCTCCAGCAAGGGAAAGCGCAGTTGCTGCTTGCCCGCCGCATGAGCGATTGGCACCGCGAAGTCGATGTCGAGGCCAAGGCCGCCATCGTCCTCGCAAGTGCACACGCCAATCAGTCCCGCGTCCGCCAATACGCGCGCTGCGTCGCGCAGCGCGCGCGATTTCGCGTCGTCGATGGGGGCGACGGCGGCCTGTGCGAATTCCTCGGGCTTGAGCCCGTCGTCTCGCATCGTCATATCAGAGATCCTTCGGCAGTTTGAGGATGCGCTGCGCGATCACGTCCATCTGCACCTCGGAAGTGCCGGCATAGATCGTCTCCGCGCGCGAAAACAGGTAGGCATGCGTGAAAGTCTTGCGAGCACGCTGCGCGAGCGGGCTCGATGCGGGACTCACGTGCGCGACCAGAGAAAGCGCAAGGCTCGCGAATTGCTGGTGGCATTCCGACCAGTAGAGCTTGGTGAGCGAGCCTCGTGCGCCCAGCGACTCACCTTCCATCACCTGCCCGACGGTGCGCTCGACGAGCCCCTTGAGCGCGTCGATCTCGCACACCACGTCGCCTATGCGCCGCTGGTAGTAGCCGTCGTCGAGATATTGCGCGAGCAAGGTGTCGGACTTGCAAGCGCTCACGAGCTGGCGCAACTCGCATTCAAATCGCCACGGACGGTACATGCGGTTGGTCGCGCGCTCGATGGAGAGCACGCGGATCGCCGCGCTCCAGCCTTCGTCGGGCGCACCAAGGCGTGCGCTATCGGGCACCACCACATCGTCGAAAAACACTTCGGCGAAGGACTCCTTGCCGTCGATCGACTTGATCGGCACCACGCGAATGCCCGGCGTGCTCATGGGTACGGCAAACATCAGCAGGCCGCGATGCTTGTCGGCCACCGTGCCCGTGCGCGTGAGCAGCAAGCAGTAATGAGCCTTGGCCGCACCGCTCGTCCAGATCTTCTGGCCGTTGATGCGCCATGTGCAGCCTTCCTGCACGGCTTTCGTGCGCAGGCGCGCCAGATCCGAACCGGCATCCGGCTCGGAGAAACCCTGGCACCAGTACTCGCGCATCGCGAGAATCGCGGGCAGGAACGCGCGTTTTTGCTCCTCGGTGCCTACTGCCATGATGATCGGTCCGGCCAGTTCCTTGCCGATCGAGCTGACGCTTTCTGGCATGGGCAGCGCGCCGACCTCCTTGCTCACCGCAAGATGCTCGCGCATGGTGAGGCCGTAGCCGCCGTAGGCCTGCGGCCAGGTCATGCCCGCAAGGCCGGCATGATACATTTGTGCCTCCCAGTCGCGGCATTCGTCGATCGTGGGGGCGCGATAAGCGAGGCTGTCCGTGCGCATATGCTCGGGCAGGTTCGCGCGCAACCAGTCGCGTGCATGCTGGCGATAAACCGCCCGCCCCGCTGCGGGATTGGGCACCGCCGGGCTCTTGTCCATATACATCGTTATCCTCACTGATTGGACGGTGGGTTGCCTGCGGAAATCATGAGCGCGTCGAGTACGACAGCGCCCTCTCCCGCGGGCTTGACCAGAATGGGATTCATGTCGATTTCTGCCACGTCGTCGGCATGGCGGCACGCAAACTCCGAAAGCCGCGCCACGGTGCGCGCCGCTGCGCTGAGGTCGGCCTTCGGCTGGCCTCGCGCCCCGTCTAGCAGCGGGAACATGCGAAGCGAGCGGATCATCTGCAGCGCTTCGGCCTCCGTGACGGGTGCGCGCTGTACAGCCACATCCTTGAGAATTTCCGCATGTATGCCGCCCATGCCCACCATCACAACCGGACCAAAGACGGGATCGCGCGACGCGCCCGCGATCATTTCCACTCCGCCGCGCAGCATGGGCGCGACCAGCACGCCATCGATACGCGCATTCGGCGCAAGCTGCGCCGCGTTGGCGAGCAGGCGCGCATGGGCCGCCCGCACGGCGCCGCCATCGTGCAGGTCCAGCGCCACGCCGCCAATTTCTGTCTTGTGCGCGATGTCCTCCGAAGCGATCTTCAGAACTACGGGGTAACCGATCGAGTCGGCAAAGCGCACCGCTTCGTCGGTGCCCGACACGATCGCTTCCTGCGGTACTTCGATGCCCGCCGCCGCCAATGCGGCCTTGGCGCGATGCTCGTTGCGAAACACCTCGGGATCGATGCGCTCTACTGGCCCCGAGTAGCGCGGTACACTGGCCTGGCCGCGCAGCTTGCCGAGGCGCACGAGCGAAGCGAGACCGCGCGCCGCGGCGTCGATACTGCCGAACACCGGGATGCCGAGCGCATTGATCTGTGCTACAGCGTCGGCGGGGCCGTGACTCACGATCATGAGCAAGCGCTCAGGATGGCTCTTGCGCACTTGAGCGAGCGCGTCGAGGTAGATGCCGCGCAGCCGCGAATTGAATAGCGAGAGCGACATGAAGAGGACGAGCGTGCTGCCGTTCGGTTCATCCAGCAGTGCCGTGAGCATCTTGAGCAGAATGTCGGGGCGGCTCGACATTTGCGCGGACGCATCCACGGGGTTATTCGTGCCGGCCGTGGGCACCGCTTCATTGATGCGCGCGCGCGTGGCAGTCGCGAGCGGCGGCAAGCCAATGCCTGCCTCGGACATCGCGTCCGCCATCATGATGCCGAAGCCGCCCGACGCGGCGACCAGCGTGGCCGTATCCGTTTGCGGCAGGCGCGCAGGCAGCAGCAGCGAAGCCGCGTGGCCCACGTCGAGCATCTCTTCGATCGAGCGCGCGCGCAATGCGCCATGACGGCGGAACACGGCGTCGATCACCGCGTCCGAACCGGCGAGCGCGCCCGTATGTGAAGCGGCCGCGCTTTGACCCTGTTCGGTCGCACCGATCTTCAGCACGATCACAGGCTTGTTGCGCTCGCGCGCGGCTTCGAGCGCGGCAATCAGGCGATCCGCATGGCGGCACGTTTCCATACAGCAGAGAATCACGCGCGTTTCATCGTCATGAGCAAGCGCGGCGATGCCGTCCGCCACGTCGATATCGGCTTCGTTGCCGGTTGCGATGAAGCGGCTCACGCCAAGCCCGCGGCGCGCCACGCATTGCATGGTATGGCTGCCCACGTTGCCCGACTGCGAGACGATGCCCACATGGCCTGCGGGCGGCATGCTCTCTTCGAGCGCAATGGAAAACGAGCCGATGGTGCCGTCGAGCACATTTACAGTGCCAAGACAATTCGGGCCGAGGATGCGCATGCCAGCTTCGCGTGCGATCGAAACGAGTTCTGCCTGAAGCGCCGCACCCTCGGGACCGGTCTCGGCAAAACCCGAGGAGAGCACGATGGCGCCGCGCACGCCGCGCGCGGCACAATCACGCAACGCGTCGGCGGTTGCATTCGCGGGCACCGCGAGAATGGCGAGGTCGGGCGCGGTGGGCGTTTCGCGCACACAAGCGTAGGCTTTCAAGCCCTGGACTTCGCCACCACGCGGATTGACCGGATAGACCGGCCCCGCGTAACCGTATTTGCGCAGCAGATGCACTGGGCGTCCGCCGATCTTGTTGATGTCGTCCGAAGCGCCCACGATGGCGATGCCGCGCGCGTTGAAGAACGCGTCCAGCCCCGCGCCGGGCCGCTGAATTTCACTGGCGTTCATGTTTCAGCGGCCCTTGAAAACGGGTGCGCGCTTTTCGAGGAAGGCAATGCGCGCTTCGCGTGCATCCTCGGTCTTCGAAAGCGCCATCGTGAAGTCCTGCTCGTGACGGTATGCTTCGCGCTGCGGCATCACTTCCACCATGTTGGCCGCGCGCTTTGCGTAGACGATCGCAAGGGGCGCTTTCGAGGCGATCTCGCGCGCAAGCGCCATCGTCACCGGGAGCAACTCGCTCGCAGGCAGCACGTCTTCCAGCACGTTACGGCGCAGGAGGTCGTGCGCGCTCAGGCGTTGGCCCGTGAAGAACATGCGCCGGACCGTGGAGCGGCCAAACAGCGTGCGCAGCATCGAAGCGCCGCCCGCCAGGCCCACGTTGATTTCCGGCATGCCGAAGGTCGCCTCTTGCGACGCGTAATAGATATCGCAGGACGCCATCAAACCGAGCCCCGCGCCGAGCGCCACGCCATTCACAGCAGCAATGACGGGCTTCGCGCATTCTCGGATCGCATTGCCGGTTTCGCGCGTCAAGCGGTTGTGTTCGAGAAAGTCGCCGGCCACTTCGTTATCCGGACGATCGCGCAAATCGGCACCCGCGCAGAACACCTTGCCGATGCCGGTGAGCACGGCGCAGCGAATATCGTCGCGTTCGGATACTTCGTCGAAGGTCGCGATGATCTGGCGGCGCATTTCGCGGTTCAACGCGTTGACCGGCTCGCGCGCCATCGTCACGAGCGCCACGCCATCGGCCACTTCGAGCCGCACCATACGATCGCTCATGCTCGCGCTCCCTTGTTCGAATGTGCAATGGGCGCGACGGCGCGCGCGGCCCGCAGTGGGGCTTCGAATTTCATCTGCATGATTGCCTCCTCGTGTTCTCGACTCCATGCCGGTTGCCGCGCTAGCGAGCCGGACATTGGCATGGGCTCCTGCGAACCGATTATATGGACGGACCACTCCTGCGATTTCCGCCGAAATCGTTGGATGTGTCCTGCAAAAACTCGTGCTATTCGCAGGAATGGAGGCGATTTACGATGCGCAGAGTCGTGCACGGACACGGCGGGATGTGTCGCGCGCGTCCGGCTGGCTTCGCGTTTCTGCACTCCGCAATTACCCTGATTCGAATGGATGATTCTGCTTCATGGCAATCGAAATCGAGCGCATCACGACGATTACGGCAGCACTTGGCGAGTGCCCGGTGTGGGACGCCGCGCAGGCAAGCCTGTGGTTCATCGACAGCAGAAAGGGACGGATTTACCGCGTCGATCCGCAGACGGACGCGAGCACGCACTACGACGTGCCACCGCCTGCCGGTTCGTTCGCGTTGAATGACGACGGCAATTTGATCGTCGCGCTCAAGGAAGCCATCGCGCTGCTCGATACGGCAAGCGGCGAGTGCCGCTCGCTTGCGCACATCGAGGCCAGCCATGCGAACCTGCGGCTCAACGATGGCGCGGCGATGCGCGACGGCAGCTTCGTCGTGGGCACTATGCACATCTACCGCGAGAATGGTGAAGCGCCGCTAGGCGGCATATACCGGCTGCAATGCGACGGCGCGCTGGTCAAGCTCGATGGTGGAATTGGCGTGGCAAACGGGCCGGCCGAGCATCCAGTGAATGGCCGCTTTCATATTGCAGACAGTGCAGCGAAAACCATCTGGTCTTACGTTATTGAAAGCGACGGCGCGCTGGGCGAGCGCCGCGCGTTCGTGAATACCGAAGCGCTGGGCTCCGCTCCCGACGGCTGCTGCTTCGACGCACAAGGCGGTTTGTGGACCGCGCTCGTGCACGCGAGCGCAATCGCGCGCTTCGACGAGCAAGGCCGCATGACCGATCGCATTGACTTGCCGCTCGCGCATCCCGCGTCGCTCTGCTTTGGCGGCCCGCTGCTCGACGATATTTACGTGACGTCGATTACCGATAGCGGCCGGCTGCGCGCGAGCGGCGAACTCGACGGCGCGCTGCTGCGCCTGCGCGGAGCGGGCTACCGCGGCGCGCCGCGCTTTACGTGCCGCATACGCGCCGCGTGAGATACGGCGCGTCCTTGCGCAACCTTACGCGCTCAAAGCGCCAGCGCGTCGCCGTAAGCGGAAAAGCGCAATTCCTTGCCCGACACGTGCGCCGCAATGAAGTCCAGAAACAGGCGGATTTTCGCGGGAATCATGGGCGTGTCGAGTATGGTGGCGTACATCCCGTCCTCAAACGACGTATTACTCACTCGATATTGCGGCATGAGCCGCACGAGCCGCCCGCTCGCGATATCGTGATGCACGGTGTAATCGTCGAGCAGTGCAATGCCTTCGCCAAGCCGTGCGAATTCCAGCAGGGCGATGCCGTTGTTGCTGACATGGCGCGGCTTGAAGGCTACCTCTTCCACCGCTTCGTCCTGCTTGAAGCGCCAGATGTAGTTATCGCCGGGCAGCGTATAGGCGAGGCATTCGTGCGTGGCGATCTGCTCCGGCGTTTCGGGTAGCGTGTGCGCCGCCAGGTAGCCTGGCGAGGCCACGAGATAGCGTTCGCTCTTGAAGAGAATGCGCCGCTTGAGCCCCGCTTCCACGGGCGGCGCAATGCGAAAGTCTATATCGATCTGCTGGCGACGCAAGTCGGCTTTCGATTCGCCAAGAATCAATTCGACATGGATGTCCGGGTATTGCCGGCGAAATTCGGCAATGAGTGGCGGCAGCACGCCGAGGCCGAACATCATACGCGAATGCACGCGCAAGGTTCCCATGGGCGCGGCGCTAATGGCCGTGATGCTGCTCTGCGCCGCGCTGATGCTCCAGAGAATGCCCTCCAGATGCCGCGCATATTCCTGCCCCGCCTCGGTCAGCACGACCTGGCGCGTGGAGCGCAGCAGCAGCTTGACGTTCAGCTCGCTTTCGAACTCCGTGATCATGCGAGAAACCGAGGTGGCGGAAACCCCGAACTTGCGCGCGGTTTCCGAAAAGCTCTCTGTTCGTGAAATAGAGAGAAACAGCTCCATCGCACGAAGTCGATCCATGATTCCTCCAGTTCTTGCAGTACAGAACGCATGTTTTACGTTATTCCTGATAATAACATGGCGAATCTAGAATTCCTCTTAAGCCCTTTGGGTTTTATAAAGAGAGAGGAGCACTATGGAATTCGGCGTTTTCATCCTGGCCCAGCAACGGGGCTATCATCAGACTTCGCAGCAAGTCATCGGCAATTCGATCGAGCAAACGGTTGTTGCGGAACAGGCCGGATTCGACACCGCCTGGTATGCGGAACACCACTTCAACAACTATTCGCTTTCGCCGTCGCCGCTCATGACGGTGGCGCACGCGGCCGGTAAGACGAAGCGCATTCGTCTCGGCACGGCGGTCTGCATTCTGCCGCTTTATCACCCGGCGCGTTTTCTCGCTGAAGTCGGTTTCGTCGATACCGTATCGAACGGCCGCCTCGACCTTGGGGTCGGCTCGGGTTATCAGGAATTCGAATTCGAACGCTTTGGCGTAGACATTGCCGAATCGGGAGCGATCTTCAATGAGTTCCTCGACGTGATTCCCAAGGGGCTCACGCAAAAGATCTTCGAGCACGACGGCAAGTATCTGAAGATTCCGCCCAGCTCGATCGCCGTGCGCTGCATTCAGGAGCCCATGCCGCCAATGTGGATCACTTCCGGCAATCCCGTCACACTTGGGCGGGGCGTGCGCGAGAACCACAATCTGTTCGTGACCGCGCTGCTCAACGGCACGGACGCCATCGCGAACTTGCGCGGCCGGCTCGAAAAAGTTGCCGCTGAAAACGGCAAGGACCTCGACCGCGACGTCAAGTTCGGCTTCCTGCGCTGCGGCTATGCCTCGGACAACAAGGCCGAAGTGGATGCGTACCTGGATTGCGCACGCTTTCAACGCCGCATTTCGGAAAGCCTCAAATATCGCCGCGCACATTCCGAAGACGGCTACATGGTGAAGGAGGAGCCTTCGCCCACCGACCTGAGCTTCGAACAGTTGCGCAAGAATCTGCCCGTGGGTTCGGTCAACGAGGTGATCGACAAGATGCTCGAGGAGATCAGCATTCTGCGTCCGAAGCATATTGCCCTGCAGACCCAGCTTGGCGACTTCGATCAGGAGACCATGCTCAAGCAGATCGAGTTGTGGGGCGAGAAGATCATTCCGGCCATCCGCAAGGAAGTGGGCCAGTTGACCACGACGGTCTGAGGAGGCAGCCATGCGTCTGCACCTGACCAACGCGGGGGCGATCACGTTACTCGATGCGTCGAACTTCAAGAAACTCGACGTGCTCGTTGACCCGCAGCCACGCGAGCGGCTCGACCAGGCCGTTGCGCGCATTGGCCGGCGCGACGGCGATGATCATATTCTGCTTGCGCCTTCCGTGCTGCGATTTCTCTCAGGGCACGCGGGCGATGCAATCTGGGAAGCGGGCTTCACGGGCATGATCGACTACGCGGCGCGCTTTGGCTGGGTGAACGAGCGCGGCGAAATCCGCGCGCACATCACGCTCAACGACAGCGACGAAGTCATTTCGCTAGCTGACTTCAAGGCCGCGATGCGCGCCCTGCCCGCGGGCATCAGCGCGATCACGACCGGCAGCGGCGAAGCCGTGGCGGGCATGATCGTCTCGAGCCTCACGTCGATCTCGGCCGAGCCGCCGCTCGCGGGCTTTTTCGTGAACCAGTCGTCGTCCATGCGCGCGCCGCTCATGGCTAGTGGCCGCTTTGTCGCCAATATTCTGGGCGAGGACCATGGGCCGGTCATGGCCAGGTTCCTGGGTGCACCGCAAGGACCGCAGCGCTTTAGCGAAGGCTGCTGGAGCGAAGGCCAGCATGGCCTGCCTGTGCTCACGAACGCGCTCGCGAGCCTCGAATGCGATATCGTCTGCACGCAGCCACTCGGCACGCACGATTTCGTAGTCGGCAAGATTCGCAAGACAGCCAATCGCGAAGCCAATCCGATGGTCAATTTCAACGCCTCGACTCACAAGCTCGTGCAGCTCGCCTTGCATTGAGCCGGTTCTCCACGTTGTTTCTTGCGCCGCTGATTCAAGCGGCGCTTTTCTTTTTGCCCGTCGTTCTTTCGCGGCGCGGTCAAAATGAACGCTGCATCGCCTTCTAAAGTCCGCTCACAAAAGCAACTGGCCGCTGACCGGCGGCAACCGGACAGCGGCCATAAAGCGCTTCAGGCGAAAAGGGCGTCTTTGATCAGAAGCGCTGGATTATGCCTACGCGCCCGACAAACTGATGATTTGTGCTGGAGGGCGTCATTAACTCGATGCTGGCAACAGCCGGTTGACCAAGCGAGTCAGTGCCCGATGCGGCTTGATACACGCCGAAGAAGTACAGCTCAGTGCGCTTGGAGAGGAAGTACTGCACCGCGAAAATGCCCTGATGATACGTGGCCGAACCATTGCCGCCCGCGCCGCCGCCATGCGTGTACGTATAAGCGCCGCCGACCAGCAGTGCGGGCGTGGCGAGGTACGAAACGGTGGCGGTGGCCGTATTGAAGATGGCCGTGCCGCTGTAGTGAAACGGGTTGGGGCCGGCGTTGAGATCGCCCAGCTTGTCGAACGCCGAATGGCTGAACGTGGCGGCGAGGGTAGTCTGTCCGTACTTGTAGCTCGTGCCCGCCGAATAGATCTCGTACGTATGCGCGGAGGAATAGCCCGCGTAGATCGGATTGGATTGCGCCGTCGTGAGCGAACCGGCCGAGCCCATGTTATTCGTGGTCGGGCCGCCATTGTTCGGGCTATTGCCGAACGAGGAAAGGTTCGGATCGCGCGCGTTGAAGTAGCCGAGGGCCGCGGAAAATCCGCCGATCGCGTAGTTCGCGCCGAGCGCCCATACCTGGCTGCGCGTAAAGTCGCCGGCTTGGCCGCCCAGCGAATACATGCTGCCGAAGGTGAAGCCGCGATAGTTCTGACTCAGGTATTTGATGGCGTTGTTTACGCGGCGAGTGTGGCCAAGTCCGTCCACGTCACCGGGCACGGCACCCGAAATGCCCGCGATGAGGGCCGGCGAATAATTCGCCACGAAGTCCGATTGCGTGTCGTACTGGCGGCCGAACATGACTGTGCCGAGCGTGTTGCTGCTCAACCCAACGAAAGCCTGGCGGCCGAACATGGCGCCGCCTTGCGCGATGGCGCCGTTGACAATGTTGTAGCCGTTTTCAAGCGTGAAGATCGCCGAAAGCCCGCCGCCCAGATCCTCCGATCCCTTCAAGCCCCAGCGGCTGCCGCCATAGCCGCGCGTCGCACCGTCGCTCATGTTGACTTGCGATTTGCCTTTGAGCGAACCGTCGGCATTGCGGCCCGTTTGCGCGTTTGTCGAATAGTTGATGCCGAGATCGATCAGCCCGTACAGCGTGACAGAACTCTGCGCATGCACATTCGCCGCTGCAAGTGCGACGACCGACCCGACCCAAAAGTGACTCTTCTTCATGACGTCTCCAGAATTGGATTCTTTTATATATGTATTAGTTTGCAATCCGAACTTTATGATGAGGCTTTATATTGAAACAACAGGCGACTGCATCCCTCCACGAGATTTTCAAAAGCGTGTGGCGCGCGCTTGGCTAATGCGCGCCGCGTCAGGTCACACCACGCCCCGGCTCGCAAGTTCGCCGATGCGCTCGGGGCTATAGCCCAGCACGCCTTGCAGCACGTCGCGCGTGCCCTCGCCCAGTTGCGGCGGCGCGTGTCGCACGGGCAAGCGCTCCCCATCGAAGCGCCATGGTGGCGCGAGCACGGGCGTCGTGCCCGACTCGGTATACGGATGCGGCTGGGTCGTCACGAGCCCCGCCTCGGTGGCGCGCGGCGACAGCAGGGCTTCGCGCAAGCCCGCCACTTCGCCGCATGGAATGCCGGCGCCCGTAAGCTTGTCGAGCAGCGCGGCGCGTTTTTCACCTGCGATCGCGCGGCGAATGTCGGGCAGCAGCGCCGCGCGGTTTTGCGAACGCAGGATATTGGTTTTGAAGCGTACGTCCTCGGCAAGTTCTGGGCGGCGCAACACTTCGCGACAAAAGCGCTCATACTGGCCGTTGTTGCCCACCGCCACCACAAGCGGGCCATCGGCCGCTTCGAATACACCATATGGCACGATAGACGGATGCTCGTTGCCAAAGCGCGGCGGATCTTCGCCCGCCACAAGCGCTTCGAGTCCGTAATAGGCCGTGATCATGAGCCCGCAGTCGAACAGCGCCATTTCGATGTGGTGCCCGTTGCCGCCGCGCTCGCGCTCGTAAAGCGCCGCGAGAATGGCCTGGGCCGAATACATGCCGGTGAAAAGATCGACGGCTGCGATGCCGAATTTGAGCGGCGGCCGTTCGGCTTCGCCATTCAGCGCCATCAATCCGGCTTCGCCCTGCACGAGCAGATCGTAGCCGGGACGCTCCGCCTCGGGGCCGGCGCGGTCGTAACCGGAAATAGAGCAATACACGAGCTTGCTGTTTTCTTTTTTCAACTGCTCGTAACCGAGGCCGAGTTTTTCGGCCCCGCCATATTTGAAATTCTGAATGACGACATCGGAGGTCTGCGCAATTTCTCGCGCGATCTGTTGGCCTTCTGGCGTTTGCAGATCGAGTGTGAGCGAGCGCTTGTTGCGGTTCACGCTATTGAAATAGGCCGTTTCCGTGCGGCCGATGCGCAAGCCCCAGTCGCGCGTGTCGTCACCGCGCCCGGGATGCTCGACCTTGATGATTTCCGCACCGAGGTCGCCGAGCACCATGGCGCACCACGGTCCGGCCAGCACACGCGATAGATCGAGCACGCGCACGCCGGCAAGCGGCAGCGCCCTGTTTTCTGGAGCCATTGAAACTTTCCTCATTGCATTGCGCGAGACGAAACGGGCCCCGGCACGCGGCGCGCCGTGTGCCCGTTCGTCCATCTGTGGGTGGGTTCAGCGACCGCGCACGCTCTGGCGCGGCCTCATGGGGTTCCGCGCAGGCGTGACTGGCGCGGCACTCAATACTCTCAGTGTTGTGAGGCCGCCGGCGTACCCGCCACGAGTTCCGCTCGGCGCAGGTGCGGCGCGTGACGTCCAAGCACGAGTAGCGCGCCCGCGGCGATCAGCGAAGGCACGGCGAGCAGGCCGAAAATGGCCGAGAACTCCCAGTTCAGGCTCAGCAGGAATGCGCCGCCGAAGGTGCCCGCCACGGCGCCGAGACGCCCGATCGCCAGCATCCACGCACAACCGGTCACGCGGCTCGTGGTCGGATAGAACTGGGTGGCGAGCGTGGACATCGAAGAAGCCGCGCCCGAAAGCGTGAGGCCGGTGGCGACGATCAGCAGCGTGAGACTCGCGTCGTGCGCCACGTTACGACCGATGATGAGGACCACGAGCGCCGTGAGCGTATAGAACAGCGCGATCACTCGCACCGGGCTCATGCGATCCATCAGCCAGCCCGTGAAAAGAATGCCCACGCACGCACCCAAATGGAACCAGGCGGACGTGGCGGCGTATTGCGGCAACGAGAAGCCCGAGGCTTTAAGCAGTGTCGGCATCCAGTTGTTGATGAGATACAACACCACGAGGCACATGAAATAGGCCACCCACAGCATGATCGTGCCCACCGCGTACTTGCGCGAAAGCAACTCGAGCACCGGCGAGCGCCTGACGTGCTCGCGCGGTGCATGCGCCTCGCTCACGAACACGCAGCCGTCTAGGCGCGCGTTGGGCGCGAGACGCCGCAGCGCGTGCGCGATGCGTTCCGTGGGCTTGCCGCGCGACACCATGAATTTCACCGATTCCGGCAGGAATGCGAGCAGCAGGCACGCGAGCAGGATCGGCGCGACTCCGCCCACGAGCAGCACGCTGCGCCAGCCGAATGCGGGAATCAGCCAGCCTGAGAGCACGCCGCCTACGGTGTTGCCGGCTGCAAAGCCAACCAGCATCCCGTTGACGGCCAGGCCGCGAATGCGCGCCGGCACGAACTCGGACATCAGCGTCGCCGTGTTGGGGATCGCCGCGCCCAGGCCGACGCCCGTGAGAAAGCGCATGACGGTGAGCGCATCCATCGAGGTAGCGAAGGCCGCCGCCGTGCTCCACACGCCGAAGAACGCCACGGAGCCGATCAGCACGCTGCGGCGGCCAATGCGGTCGGCGATCGGGCTCACCAGCAGCGCCCCCACGCCGATGCCAACGAGCGTCGCGCTCAAAACGGGCCCGAGCGAGGTGCGCGGCACGTGCCAGTCCTGCGCGAGTGTGGGCGCGATGAGGCCCATCGCGCCGGTATCGAGGCCATCGAGTGCAATGGTGAGAAAGCACAGCACGAACAGCATGCAGTGGAAGAGCGAAAAATGCTGATCGTCGATGAATGCCTGGACGTCAACGGTGCGTCCGCTTTCGAGTGCCTGGCTCATCGCGCCCCCCCACCCGTCCTGCCTGCGCTCCGGCCAATGCACAACCGGGGAATGCTCTGATTGCCGCTGCCGATCCTCTTCATACCGTTTTGTCTCCGTTGAGTTATATCCACGCGCACATCGCGTTTTAAACCAGGCAATGCGCAGCCAGAGTACGAGCTGCTTTGGCTCGTTTTTTGTTCCGCTCTTACGTGCGTCTCGCTCACCTTTCACGTGACGCCGCGCGTGCGCGGCGCTTTTTGCATGCTTCTATCGGTGTTTTCCGCCGTCGACTCACGCGCCGTTGTTCTCGCATCGATTCGAACGATCGTTTTCTAAACGCCATGCGTTGCACGAATCTCTTGCGGTTCGATTATATGGATCGAGTGCTGCGCCGATTTCGTCGAAATAAGCGGATGTGTCCTGCGAAAATCGACATATTCGCGCGGTTTTCAGGGGAATCTAAGGGATAGAGGCATCACCTCAAGCACGCTGGCCATGTCGGCAAGCTGCTGCGCGCCGGCGAGCAGCAACAGATCGGTGCAGCACCGGCTAGCTGTTCCTCGCCTGAGCGATGATCACCGGGATGTCTCCGGGCAACTCGCGCGCGAGCCCGAACACGACGAAGCGGCCTGACTCGGCATGCGCGGCGATTACGTCAGGCAAATACGGGAAGCCGAAGATCGGGTAGCGCACATCGAGTTCGCAGTAAATCGCGGCGGGAACGAGTCCCACCATGAGGCAACTCCAGTAGCGCTATCTGCGCTTACTCAGCGCACTGATCCATCTGTTGATGGCGCGCGGAGAGGGCCGCAGCGCGGGCCTGGCCGCCGCAGTCTTCGGCCAGCCGACTGCAACCTGTGCATGTCGTCGGAACGCCGCGGTTCCTTTATTCCGCAGCGCGAATAGCCTGTCTTTCAAACAGGCATATTCACCGCCCCGGTCTCTTCGTCCCGTGACACCCAATCCTCCGGCAACCGCTGCCTGCACGCCGATCAGATTGCTGGCCGTGCACGCAACCGTCCATTCCCGGCGAGCCAGACCAGGGGTTCGCGCCAGATCACCCGCCCGCGATGAGCCGAGCCCTCGCGCTTGCGCCTTGCAAACACCGCGTCGAGAAGCCTTCAGGTGATTCGAAGATCCCGGAACGCATCAAGCAACATGGGACACGAACTCGTCGTGCTCAAGACGGATCTCGCAGACGATGCCCCCCGTCAATAAGGGCTGAGGTTTACCCACAGATGGGAGTCATTCGTTTTGCCTGAAGATGCGATACATTTCGGTGACTTCATGTAGGGCGAGAAAGCCGCGCCATATAACGGTTGGGCCGGGCGGGCGATCATGCTTGCGTGCGAGATAGCCCCCGAGCCTGGCGATCCACTGCACGACTTGCGACAGCGATGGAGGATCGGTGGGCGGCTTGGTCGTGCTGTGCACGCGGCAATACAGTGCGCGCCACTCGAGAGGTTCA